>JAKSIB010000034.1 GCA_024399065.1 Fibrobacter sp.
AGAGAAGCGCCACCACCGGTAGAAGTGTGGGTGACCTTCTTGTCTGCGCCGTACTTCTTAGCTGCAGTTGCGGTATCGCCACCACCGATCACGGTGATTGCGCCGGCTGCGGTAGCTTCGACGATAGCGTCAGCCATAGCCTTGGTAGCCTTTTCGAATGCTTCGAATTCGAACACGCCTGCAGGGCCGTTCCAAACGATGGTCTTGGAGGACTTGATAGCGTCAACGAAGAGCTTGGTGGATTCTGCACCAACGTCGAGGCCCATCCAGCCAGCCGGAATGCCTTCAGCGTCAGAAACGCACTTGGTAGCAGCGTCAGCAGCGAACTTGTCAGCAGCAACGTAGTCAACCGGGAGGATGATTTCCTTGCCAGCTGCCTTAGCCTTAGCAACCAGTTCCGGAACCAGCTTTGCGCCTTCTTCGTCAAACAGAGAAGAACCGATTTCAATGTTGTTCATGACCTTCTTGAAGGTGAATGCCATGCCGCCGCCGATGATGATCTTGTCAGCCTTGTCCAGGAGGTTGTTGATGAGCTGGATCTTGTCTGCAACCTTAGCACCGCCGAGGATTGCGAGGAAGGGACGCGGGGGGTTGTTGAGAACCTGGTCGAATGCCTTGAGTTCCTTGTTCATGAGGAAACCGGCAGCGCGCTGCGGCAGTTCAACACCAGCCATGGAGGAGTGTGCGCGGTGTGCAGTACCGAATGCGTCGTTAACATAAACGTCAGCGAGCTTGGTGAGAGAAGCGCGGAATGCCTTGACAGCTTCCTTGTCAGCCTTGATCTTTTCTTCGGTGCCGTCAGCGTTCTTGACCTTGCGCTTGCCTTCTTCTTCGATGTGGAAGCGGAGGTTTTCGAGGAGGATGATGTCACCCGGCTTTGCAGCAGCGCAAGCAGCTTCAACTTCTGCACCAACGCAGTCAGAGAGGAACTTAACCGGCTTGCCGATGAGTTCTTCGAGCTTCTTAGCAACCGGAGCGAGAGTGAACTTCGGGTTCACTTCACCGTTCGGGCGGCCGAGGTGAGAAGCGAGAACAACGGAAGCACCCTTATCAAGAGCGTACTTGATAGTGGGGAGAGCAGCTTCGATACGCTTGGTGTTGGTGATTTCACCAGTGACCTTGTCCTGCGGAACGTTGAAGTCAACACGGATGAACACGCGCTTGCCAGCGAGTTCGAGATCTTCAATAGAAAGCTTTGCCATGATTAGCACCTTCTGGTTAGAGTTAAAATTTACGGGTGGAAATATAGCAAAAGGCAAGTCTTACGGCAAAATTCAAGCCCAAAATCGCCTCCACTTTTGTTTGTAAACTTAAATTTACATAGCGGTTTATTTTCGTTACTTATAAAAAACATATATGGCCATTTAACGTTCCCGATTTGTTCTTTTTTTTTCGTTATAGGCTTTCTTTTTATATATTTCGGTGAAAATAGGACATTGGAGTTATATAATGAAACGTTCTCTTTTACTGGCTATTTGCCTCTCTGTAGTATCAGCATTCGCTGGTGCATATGATATTGATGAATTTACCGCTAAGGACAAGGGCACTCCCGACGAATACATCACCGCAGAATTCGGTGGCAAGCTGAAGGTCGCTCCGGCTGACGAAGTCGAAAGCCTCCAGAGCGGCCGCCTGGTCGTCCGTCAGAAGTTTGTCGACCCGTTTAGCGACGGCGACGCAACCTACCAGCTCTTCCAGGGCGCCGCTGGCGACCTCTCCTCCATGACCGCTCTTTCCGCAGACGGCGTTGACTATTCCAAGTTGGTTTCCGCCAAGCTTTACAAGCGCAAGGGTATGAAGGTTTCCGACGACGTTGAAAAGGTTTATTTCGACGGTAAGTCCGTTTATGCTCCGGGTCTCTCCAGCGCAATCGTTTTCATTGACGGTGCTGCAGTCTCCCTTAAGGCAAGCGACAATGCCGCTGCTTCCGAAGAATCTGAAGAATCCGAAGAATCCACCGAAACTGCAGCTGCTAGCAGCTACGATGATGACGAATGCGATGCAGATGACGATGATTGTGACGAAGATCTTTCCAAGTACAGAACTAACGCCCCCATCGACGACTCTGCCGACGACCGCGACTATGCTGCAAGTGGTGCCGCAACCGACATTACCGGTCGTTTCGGTATTGCTGATGAAGTCCGCTTCTGGACCGCAGTTGGTCTTTCTGCATTGGCCGCAGCAAGTATCGTCATCGGCGTTACCCAGCACTCCACCGCCAACAAGGCTATGGACAACTACGACAAGCTTAACACCATTTACAGCGCTATCATGAGCGACTGTAAGGGCGACAAGTCTTGCGAAGAAAAGGTCCTTCAGAGTGGCGAACTTGATATTAACAACAGCGGCGAAAGCATGAAGTGGACCGTTATGGACCTCAAATCCCGCATGGACACAAACCAGAAAACCCATGATTCCTACGCCCTCGCCCGTAACCTCTGGTTCGGTCTCGCAGGCGCATCTATCGCAGGCGCTGTCGTTCTCTTTGTATGGTAATTAGCAAGGGTAAAATCTCAATCCAAGACCTCCAGTTCGACTGCATCATCGGGACCCTCCCCGTTGAACGCGAGAACGAACAGCCTATTGTATTGAACGTTTCCATTTGGTTGGATTTTACCCTGGCAGCCCGTAACGAAGATCTGGCTCATTCCATAGACTATGCTCAATTGGCGGAAGACCTGAAAGGGTTTGTCCGCCTTTCTTGTTTCCAGTTGGAAGAAACCTTGGTTGTGGAAACAGCCAAGTACATTCTGGAACACTACCCCAAGGCCGAAGCCGCAGAAGTGTCCGTCAGCAAGCCCATGGCAATTCCTAACTGCAGAGGCGCAGTCTCTACAGTAAAAATCTGCCGCTAGGACCTAAAGGATCTGTAGCGTAAAGCTTCAGACAGATCTAGAATTTCAACAGATTCAGCGTTGCGCAGGTCGGCTATGGTTCTTGCAACCTTAAGCAACCGATAATAGCCTCTGGCACTTAAATTCATTTTATCCGCAGCAGAAATGGCAAATCGTTCTGCTGCGTTTGTCATTTTACAGGAAGACTTGGCAAATTCAGAGGTCATGTCAGAATTCGCCTTGAAGTTAGTCCCCTTGAAACGTTCCTGCTGGATTGCCCGAGCAGCAAAAACGCGCTTACGGATGTCCGCGGATGACTCCCCCGTATTCTTCTTAGCAAACATTTCTACCTCCACCGGAGGCACACTCACCTGAATATCGATACGATCTAACAGCGGGCCAGAAATACGCTCCTGATACCGTTTGCGGGCATCAGGAAGGCAAGTGCAGCTGCGCTTGGGATCCATAGAATAACCACAGGGGCAGGGATTCATGGCGGCGCCCATCATAAAGCGGGCTGGCCACACGACAGACCCGCTGACACGACTGACCGTGATAGCGCCTTCCTCCATAGGTTCGCGGAGGGCCTCCAGAACCGCACGATTGAATTCAGGCAGTTCATCAAGAAACAGCAAACCATTATGCGCTAGGCTCGCCTCCCCTGGACGTAAACGGCCTCCCCCACCCACAAGAGAAACCATGGATGCAGAATGGTGCGGCATACGAATCGGCCTGCTAAGGACAGGTTTAAAGCCATCGGCATCCCCCAAAAGCCTTGCGCAGGAATGAATTCTTGTGGTCTCAAGAATTTCGGCATCCGTCATCTCGGGCAGAATGCCTGGAAGGCATTTCGCACAAAGCGTCTTGCCGGCGCCCGGAGAGCCAACCAAAAGGAAATTGTGGGCGCCGGCAGCCGCCACCTCCAAAGCTCGTTTTACCCCTTCCATTCCCACCACATTTTTAAAATCAGGCACATCAAAATTTGCACAAACATTCCGAAGCCCCTTCAACCCAGATGACGCTACCGCTTTTGAAACAGCCCCATTTTCCAACAAATTAACACACTCATCCAAAGAATCCGCACATACATACCGAACTCCATCTACCAAGGAAGCCTCACTTTCATTTGCGCGGGGAATCACCAAAACGCTTCTCGGGTCAGAAACCAGATCCATGGCAATAGAAAGTACCCCACGCACAGGCTTCAGCAATCCATCAAGTGAAAGTTCACCAACAAATACAAAGCGTTCCAAATCAGGAACTTCAATTTCCTCCGTAGCCACTAAAAGACCAATAGCCAGAGGCAAATCCAAGGCGCTGCCCTCTTTACGCAAATCCGCGGGCGACAGGTTCACCGTGGTGCGGAAACCTGTCACCACCTTGCCTATGGAACGAATAGCCGAAACCACACGTTCCCTAGACTCCCTTACCGCATTGTCCGGCAATCCAACCAAAGTAAATCCAGGCAACCCCTGCGAAGCATCAACCTCGACATTCACAGGAATTGCTTTAATACCAAACAAGCAGTAAGAGCGGATTCGACGAAACAAGATATACCTGCCTAAGCTACAGAAGCCTGATACTTTTCAAGGACACAGTTTTCAATATGTTCACGAAGCTGGCGGGTAATGGGATTGCAAATAGAGCGGAAATCTTCGCCCTTGTAGAAAGGGTCGTTGGGATAACCCACGAACAAACCGTTTTCGCCATCCATCACGCGAAGGCCGCGAATCAACATCTGGTCATTCAGCACCACCGTTGCAAGGCCCTTCATGTGGCCAAGACTGGGGCCTTCCTTAAACGGAAATACCTGAACGTTTGTAACAGCAAGACATTCAAACTGGGATGTCTTTTCCTCTTCTTTTTCATTCTTTGCCATATGGCCTCCTAATTTGATTTTTCATCGTTTTGGCGCCGCACCATTGCAGTCGCCATCCAACGACGAGGCCATAAATGCAAAACCCGTGCCAAGACAGGAATTGTTGTTTTTTTTCTAATAAATTCAAAAGATCACAATGATCAAAGATGATTAAAACGATTAAATTAATCAGTAATCAATCATTTTAATCAGTGGTCAAGAACAACCAATACTTTGCTATTTTATCAATATGATTTTGAACGCAAATATGAACTGGACTCCAAACCAGGGAATTCAACTTCCCGTGGTTCTTGCAGAAGTAAACATTACAGCAGACAAACTCCAGGTGGACTTCTCCGTAGAAGAACCCGACAATTGTTTTCGTGCAGAAGTCCGGGAAGACAACGGCAGAAGTTGGGAAGATTCCTGTGTGGAAATCTTTTTGCAGAACCCTGCCAACCGCGAGGAATACTTCAATTTTGAAACCACAAGCCGCGGCCACGTTCTTGCCGCGCATGGTCCCGACCGTAACAATCGCGAAGTTCTCCCTCAAAGCGAAATCAACAAAATCATCCGAACCAAGCAATTAGCCAGCGTCGCAGGGAACCTGATTTGCTGGGGTATGAGCATCCGCATTCCTGCCAGCATTTTTGGCTTGAGTAGTTTCGAAGGTTGCGTCCTACGCGGAAATCTCTACAAGTGTGGTGACAAGTCCAAGACACCCCATTACTTGAGCGCCTTCCCCATTGAAACAGAAAAACCGGACTTCCACCGTCCGGAATTTTTCCAGGAATTCTAAGAGATTTTTTATTTCATCTTGATTTTCATTTCAAAGACCACACGATGGTCATCATCTTCAATTTTCATGTAGGTGGCGCCCTTATGGTCAGCACGGAAAATCGTAAGCATCATACCTTCCAAGGATTCGCCAAGGAAATGAACCTCCATTTCTGACGGAGTGCAAAGTTCCCAGTCGGCAGCGGCAAAGACATTCATGGCCAGCTTCACATACTCGATGTTGTTCATGTGGTGGGACATATCGATGTGCTGCGGCAGAACACGTTGCTGGTAGATTTCCTCGTACTCTTCGGGAGTCACTTCAAACTTCGTGAACTTGTCATCAAGAACCGGCTCCGGGAAATTCTCCGTGGGAAAATCCACAGCTGACAATTTCATGGGACGATGACGATTCAAATCCAAGCAGCAAGCTTCCTGTACAGCAAGGACAATGGGTTCTCCATCAACCGTTGTAACCGCCGTATTTTCGTAAGTACGAATCAGGCCGTTATTCGCCGGGAAGGATGTAGTCACCACCTTGTCGCCCCAGAACGGGCGCTGGAAAAACTTGAACTTGGCCTTGGTAATAACCCAGTAGCCACCCTTCTCCTTCACAAAGAAATTGTCCTGCTTAATCTTGCCGAAGTTCTCGGTAAAATTATCCTGAACCATGAGCACAGTCTGAGCCACACCCATTTTTCCGGATACGTCAATGTAAGCCGACGTAATGGTACGCGGTTTCTGGAAAACTAGAGGATTTTTAGCAAGAGAATAAATGTCGATCATATAGGGTCCAGGTTCGAGACTCGAGGTTCGATAATTAACACTCTAAATATAATTGCTATTCTTATAAAAAGAGTTTGCCACTAGTCGGATTTTTTTGCAACAATCTAAAGCTTCAGTCGTAACACTCGCACAGGGCGATTATTACCACAATACAGTTCAGGGCAAAGGCATTCCTCGCCTGTGGCCATAAAACCGCATTTTTCCATGACGCGGCCAGAAGCCGGATTGTCTACAAAATGTCCGCTGACAACGCTTGCATATTGGCCCTGTTCACGCATATAATCAAGCATCAACTTCAAGGCCTCGGTACAGTGGCCCTGATTCCAATAAGACTTTCCTACCCAGTATCCTATGGTCGGTTCGTCCCCAACAGCAGGCAGCCCGCAATCGCAGGAAGGACCATAGCCCATGGCGCCAATGACATCGCCGGATTCCTTAAGCACAATGGCCCAGGTGCTGTCGTTTCTAAAGACGTTCTGGATAATGCTTAAGCTTTCTTCCGCCGACTCGTGAGGTTTCCAGCCGGCACGACGACCGATGTCAGGATCTGAAGCCAGTTCAAATAGGCGGGACGCGTCGCCGTCTTCCCACGGGCGCAGGAATATTCTTTCGGACTGCAGTCTCAAATATTCAAAGCGATACTGTTGCAAAATTTCGGGATATTTTTCCCGGTCCACTTCACTCAGGAACATTTGCTTTTCGCGAATCCAGCGTCCCCGATCGCCATACATCTTACGATAGACCACATAGTCTTCTTCCGTTTCGGAATGCTTGGCCACAGACTCTACGCAGTAGTAGAGATTCTTGAAATGACGATAAATACCATTGATAACAAGTTCACGAGTCATGTTTTAAAAATAAGAAAAACGCCGCGGGCCGAATGCCGCGACGTTCTTTTTATTAATTTCTATGAATTCTTCTTAAGCGCAGATTAGATGCGTAGCATTTTCTTAAGCGTAGATAATCAAGCTAGACAAGGCGCGAAAGCTCGTAGCGTATAAAACATACGTGAGAGCTTGAGCAACGAAGTATAGCGTAGATTAGATGCGCTTCAGAACCAAGAGGTGGCCAGGAGCCTTGTTCGGGTCAAGACGGACAAAGTTCTTGTTGCCGCGCCAGACGAAGGATTCGTCGGTGATCAGGTCCTTCAGGAAGAAGAAGCTGTCGTTGTCGAGGCCAAGCTTTGCCATGTCCAGTTCCACCATGCCTTCCTGGGCGTTGTCCATGTCCATGTTGCAGACGAACAGGAGAACGTCGTCGCCAGTCTTCTTGGAGTAAACCATGAGCTGGTCGTTGGCGCAGTAGTGGAAGTCCAGGTTATCGTATTCCTGGAGAGCCGGATGTTCAAGACGTGCGGTATTCACGCGACGGACGAAGTCCTGGATGCCCGGACCAGCCCAGTTATGAACCTTGTACTGATACTTTTCAGAATCCTGCAGTTCTTCCTTGATGGGAGACGGAATGTTTTCGCAGAGTTCGTAACCGTTGTACATACCGGTAAGGCTACTCAAGGTTCCAGCCAGGAAGTAACGCTGCTTGAAGGCATTTGCACCCTTGTAGGCCAGATACTTGGGGAAGATATCCGGTGTGGTGGGGAAGAAAATACCGCGCATGTATTCCTTGGCGTCGGACTGGGTCAGTTCCTTCAGGTACTGTTCGAATTCCCACTTGGCGCTACGCCATGCGAAGTAGGTGTAGCTCATGTCGAAGCCGGCCTTGGCCAGGCGATGCATCATCTTCGGACGGGTGAAGGCTTCTGCCAGGAACACCAGTTCCGGACGCTTTTCCTTGACGTCGGCGATGAGCCATTCCCAGAACGGGAAGGGTTTGGTGTGCGGGTTATCGATACGGAAGATTTCCACGCCCTTGTCGGCCCAGAACAGGATGATGTTTTCGATTTCCTGCCAGAGTTCCTTGTAGTTCTTGTTGTAGTAGTCGAAGGGGTAAATGTCTTCGTACTTCTTGGGCGGGTTTTCTGCAAACTTGATGCTGCCATCCGGTTCGTGGTAGAACCATTCCGGATGTTCCTTAACGTAGGGATGGTCCGGAGAGCAGTTCAGAGCGATATCCAGAGCAAGGCGGAGGCCCTTACCGCGGGCAGCCTTGGCAAAGTGTTCAAAGTCCTTCATGGAGCCCAGTTCAGGGTCGGTAGCGTAATGGCCGCCGAACTTGTTACCTACGGCGTAAGGGCATCCCGGTTCCAGGGGCTTACCCTTCTTGTCGGTCTTGGCGTGGAGGGCGTTGTTTGCGCCCTTACGGTTGGTGACGCCAATGGGGTGAATGGGAACCAGATAAACAGTGTCAAAGCCGAGGTCAGCAATGTAGTCCAGCTGCTTTTCGCAGTCCTTCCAGGTTGCACTCTTGGTGGGGTCAGTGCCCTGGCTCTTGGGCCACATTTCGTACCAGGTACCGGTACGTGCATAGGTCGGGTCCACACGGAGCTTCATCACCGGGCTTTCGGTAGGAACATCCTTGGGTTCCTTGGTCCATGCGCAAATCTTGTATTCGTAGTAACCGATGTTATTGACGGTGAAAGAACCTTCCCAAAGGTCGTTATCCACGAAGTGCATGGGAGCCTGTTCCCACTTGACGGCAGCAGCCTTGGTGGACTTGGCAGTCTTTGCGGTCTTCTTTGCAGGAGCTTCTGCGGGCACATGGCGGAAGAAGATTGCGGCATCGTACTTCTCGTGGCTATGACGGAAGATGTCTGCCTGCACGGTCACGGTATCACCCGGCTCGCGCTTGATCATGAAACGGCCGCCCTCAATGCTCGGGCGGATATTCTCGATAACGAGATTGTCTTTGAGAGTAGGAATAATTGCCATACTTTTTTACCTGATTAATTCACTGTAAAATTAGAAAGACGAGAGACGAGAGACGAGAGACGAGAGATAATAATGCACAAAAAAGGCCCCGAGATACCTCGGGGCGACTTTTACAATTATTTCGTGAGCCTAAGCACCTTCACATCCTTGATCCAGAACTTGCGTTCTTTTTTGCCCAAGTTCAACTCAAATCGAGCAAAGGGGTCCGTCACTTCAGGAGTAAACGTAAAGGCCTTAGATTCAGTACCCGAACCGATCTTGCCGACTTTCACGTGTTCAGAGAAACCAACAGTCTTATAGGTGTCGTAGGAACCTATACGAGCCGTAATTTCACCTTCCACATCGGACCAGATGGTAAATATGCATTGATACTGAACGCCTGCAATGAGGGCTACATTTTCCTGCAGAAGCTGTACACTGAAGGAGCTGTCGCCACCAGCGACCACGTCTACCATCATAATGCGTTGATCACCTTTTTCCTTGATAATGGATGTATCTGCTCGACCACCATATTGTCTAACAAGAATCCAATCCGTAGTAAAGGGCGACCTGAAGTTACCATTAATCAATGTGTTTTCACCAACACTGGCTGCAATACCTTTCCAAACGTCATTCACATACGCAGTATCAGAACCGAATTCGTTAACATAGTTGTAACGTAACGGTTGGAAGCTGGGCACAAAGTTTTTGTTCAGCTTAGCCCACAATTCAGCGTTGTTTTTCTGGTCAATGTAGATGACTCCATCTTCAGAAATTTCTGCCTTGGAGAAATCAATACCCTTGGTGAACAACTTGACACGGAACACAACCGGAACATTCGCCTTGTTTTCCGAAGAATCAATTTCAATCTGGGAATAATGATAACGGAGCTGCATGCTCTGGAAATTGGTCAGATTATATTCAAAGGGAACATACTCACCATCAATCAGCACTCGACCATAGATATCATCAGCCTGGTCAGGTTTGAACGCAACGCCGATTTCCTTCAAATAGCCACCATCCAAAAGGTTCACGCCCTTGAACGCATCTTCAACCAAATCTTCCTTGGTAAAAGATACAGAAAGAGTTGTCGAATCAAGAAGCGGCCAAACAAGCATTCCTTCCACAGCATTGTAGCCAGGCATATAGGAATAGTAACTTGCATAGGTTTTCACTTCAGTCAAAACCAAAGAGAAGGAATCCAACACCACAGGTTCGTCCTGAGAAACTTCCTTACGCAAGGACGCCACCTCAACTTCTGAGTAATCAACAGAAAAATCCGCAGTCAAGGCAAGACCATCCTGCTGAATAGTCGGATTGCCAATTTCAATGCCAGCAGAATTCGTGGGCTCGGAACACGCGCCCAAGAAAATTCCTGCAAGCACAAGGCTAGCGACCGTGGTTATGTTCAAAAAGAATCTCATCACACTCCTCGGGTAAGAGGGAACAGCTGCAAGTTGATTTGAACAACTTCTTCAGCTTCTCCTGCTTTTGCAGAGAAATCTAGTAGTTCTTTTCGCATTAGTTGTAGATGTTTTTTCAAATTGACGAAATCTGAGCGCTTAATTCCAAAAGTAAGGGCAGAAATGTCCCTTTCCTCGCCAGGAAGTTCAGACAACATTGTGGAAGAAAGCTTCAACATCTGGAAATGGTAAAGCTTGACCATCATGTCCTGGACTTCGTCATCAGTAGTAATAAGCGGGTTGCTTTGGCGATAACCGTTGGCGGTTTTCACCAAAAGACCCATCTCCAACAGCAGGTTCAAGGATTCTGTTACCTGAGACGGAGTCACTAGGCCGCGAAGGCGCTTGGAAATCTGTTCCGGAATGGGTCGGAAATCCTTGAGCCCCACCATCTCAAGAATTGCAGAATGATGCCATTCCTTAAAAATACGAAGCTGAGCCTTGTCCATCTTATGAAGCTTGGAACGGGGGCTAGCCTTGATCAACTGTGCGTAGTAAATCTTCTTGTCTTCATCGGTCTGAGCCTGATTGAAGAACACCAAGCTTTCAAAGTAAGCGGCACGCTGATTTTCGAGGCCGAGACCATGAATCAACTTGGTCACGGTGTTCTTGGTAATGTTGCGCTTGCCGTCGATAGCAAGTTTCAAATGGGCATGACTAGAAAGCCCGGCCTTTTCGGCAAAGAATCGCAAACTGAAGGCGGACACCGTCTTCTTTTTGTATTCGTAGTAGTCCCTCAGATATACACGGTAGTTCGTGTACTGCAACACATCGGGTTCTA
The DNA here is from genome assembly GCA_024399065.1 of Fibrobacter sp. Classification (NCBI taxonomy): domain Bacteria; kingdom Pseudomonadati; phylum Fibrobacterota; class Fibrobacteria; order Fibrobacterales; family Fibrobacteraceae; genus Fibrobacter; species Fibrobacter sp. The sequence goes on from JAKSIB010000034.1 coordinate 11,304, forward strand.
CAAGTTTTCTCACTTCTTCATTTTCCATAACATAAAAAATAGAAGAGTTAACCTTCAAAATGTCAAAATAAAAAAGGATAATCGTTTACTCAAGTAAACGAATCTAAACATCCCGAGAAAGCTTGGAAAAGCGGCGATGATCTACAAAAATGCCGTTTATTCGCTCAAAATCGCGACTTACGCCCTCTTCCTGGAAACCACAGCGGATTGCAACGGCAGCACTTTTGGGGTTGTACACAGAGGCAGAAAGTTCCAGACGATTCAGATTCAACGTGTCAAAGGAGAAACGCGAGAGCAGAGCCAAAGCCTCGGAGGCAAGTCCGCGGCCGGCGTATTTCTTTGACAGCCAATAGCTTACGTTTGCGGAATGGTTCTTGACGTTGACTTCCAGCATAATGAAGCCGGCAAGATTTCGAGGTTCTGGAGCGGCCTCAGGGCTGTTTTCAAAGATTCCCCAGCATCCACCCTGGCCGTACTGCTCCGCAAATACCCAGCTGCGAATACGCTTGGCGATATCAGCCTGAGAGACTCCACGCACCCAAGGTAGATGTTCCGCCAGAAAGTCTTCAGATTCTTGGACAAGACGAAATACTGCTGCAGCCGACATGGGACCGTCGTTTCCCTCGGAATCGTGCTCGCACAAGCCAATGAGGGTAACGCGGTCGCCCCTCAAGGTAACCGTGGAAAAAGCCTGGGTGAATTCGTCTTCAAAGTTGTCCATAAGTTCCTGCATCATATATAACAAAAAAAGGCTCATCTTTCGATGAGTCTTTTTCAGTGCGGATGAGAGGACTTGAACCTCCACAACCTTGCGATTACTAGAACCTGAATCTAGCGCGTCTACCAGTTCCGCCACATCCGCATGTTCGTGTGCCAAATTTTGAAATTTATCGGACTTTTGTCAAGGGTTTGCTGAAAAAAATGTCCAAAATCCAGTCTTTATGCTTGTTTTGCCAATAATTCCAGTCGTGTTCACCACGTTGGTCAAATTTCATATCGCATTCTGTACCGATGTTCTTACAGAACGAGGCTATCCAGGGGACAGTTTCCTTAAACGGGTAGAGCCTGTCAGAACCGCCTTGAATAAAACGCCAACGACCGCGACGAAGTTTCGGCTGTTCGGCAACATTCTGCGCATTGCCCATACTTGGACCATAGGAACTGATCAAAACTTGAGCAATCGGGGATCGACGACCCCATGTGGTATAGGTAATTACACCAAGGGCTCCATCAGACACGCCAATCAAATACACCGAGTCCACTGGAGCTTTTCGGCGAACAGCCAGACTATCCAGTGCAGCATCGACCCATTCAATTCCCTGGCGGGAAACCCAGTGGCTATTCTTGCAAGCCGAAGCACTAACGATCGAATGTTCCGGCAACAGTTTTGCAATATCATTGCCTGCAACAAGGCCCTTTTCGCAATTATTGCTAGTCATCCCACCATGGAACCAAACTGTAACCGGGCCTTTTGCATCAGTACCATACCAGATGCCAGCCTTACCGAAATCCCTAATCGACGGCGCGTACACGTCCAACGTATCATGGGCACCAAAGGCAAAAGCCACAGCAATCAAAACTAAGGAAATTACTTTATTCATAATAACAATTGATCCAGATGTTTAAGGACGCTTTTTGACAAGCCAAAGGATCAAAAGAACCAAAGCGAAAAGCCACATGCATCCCACAATCACAACACCGATAAAACCGTAATAAACTTGATAATCCATTACGAGATCATCGAATTCCAAGTCACCTTCTGTGGATGATATGGAATGAACAACAAATTTGTTATCACTGACTCGTGCTGCACCGATTTCCAGAGGAATATCGCCAGCATTCCTTGCAGCAAAGCTAAACCAATCCGACATGTCATCCATAATTTCCTTGGATGCATACAGATAAAAAGTTACCTCGTCATCGCCGTTGATTCGGAACATGGTCTTGTCCAAGAACGGAATATTTGTTCCGCCAAAGACGCTGGGAATAGAAGCATGACTTACCGTTCCGTAGAACAGGTGATCGTCCTGAACCAAGCCTTTAAGAACAGGCTGCATATAGGAAAACAGCCAACCACCAAGGAAAATGAATAAAAAAGCAAAATTCAAATAAGCCGGTTTTCTAGAAGAGAAAAAAGACACAATCAACCTACTGTCGGGAACGGAATATAAAGAAGAATGTAGAAAGTAAAAGGACCAGGCTCAAGAAGTAGAACGCCATAGGTATCTTGGATTTCAGTGAAATCTCATTCAAGTTACCTGCGCGGAAGAACTGGATTAAATCCTCGCTATACATTATGGACAAGTCACTGCTCAGGCGGCTCCAAGCCATAGCCAATTCTTCATTGTTTCTGAAAAGTGTTGTGAATTCAGATTTCAGGGAATCCGGCAAGGCCGCAATTTCGGGATCGTTACCGGAATTCAAATAAATCAAATGACCAGCACGGGCAGAATCCAGCAAGTGACGAAGCTTATGCTGCAAAGAGGGCTCCACGCCCAAAATTTCGTCGCTCAGTTTATCGTAATCAGAGAACCAACTTGAACGAGTCGATGCATAGCGGCGCATCACGGCCACCTTGCTAAGGACCTCTTTTTCAAAACGTTCCACGGCTCCATCCGAAGGAGCCTGCACCCCAAGATTTCTGATTTCAGCCATTTCCCTGGAGAAGGAAACTGCCATTTCACGCATGGTCATGGTCATCGCCTGAACGGCAACAGTATCTGCATCAAAACCCAAACGAATACGGTCCATGGCACGCATGGCATAAGATTCCTGCAGCTGATATTCAGACAAATTCTTCATGTACCCGGAGTACATAATAATCTGCGGTTTCTGGGAGAAATAGAACAGAACCGTAAGGCCTACCGTTATGGCAAGCACAAGCCACACCCAGGGCGTCTTGATCCTGGAGTTAAAGGTATCGGCTAACGATTTATTTTTCAAATCCATTACAAATTCAAAATACCTTTTTTCTACTTTGGTAGATATGAAGCCAATCCTTTTTGCACCATTTTTCTGCGTTTTTGCCATACTCTCGGCCTGCACGGTAGAACGTGCGGAGGAACAGATCGTGGCCTACCACGCAAACGGTGCCAAGAAGACATCCATCTGGGTGTATCCCGATGGCGAAATCCTGAAGCGCAACGAATGGTACACCGATGGAATCAAGGAATTCGAAATTCCCTACAAGAACAACGAGCCCAACGGCGAATTCAAGCGCTGGACTGGCTACGGCGACCTAGTTCTGGAAGGCGAATACAAGAACGGAAAACGCCACGGAACCTGGACAAGCTATTACGGCGGACACTTCAACAAGAAAAAGGAAGCCATCCGTTACTACAAGGATGACCTTCCTGTAGGTGACTGGGAGGGTTGGCACTTCAATGGAGAAAAGGCCTTCGAGGAGCACTACAACGAAAAGGGAGATTCCGTAGGCACCTGGAAGAAATGGAATGATGAAGGAACCTTGGTCGAAGAAAATTCCTGTTTTCATTCTAACGAAAAAGGTCATTTCAAGAAGTTTGCCAAGAGTTGCAAAATCCTGGAAAGTTACGAATGCCATTCGGGAGAACGCGAGGGATCCTACAAACTCTACTACGAAACCTTTGATGCTCCGGACTCTACGGGGGAAAGTTGCAACATATCCAAAATCCGTGAATCAGGAGTCATTGAATACGGAGCTTTATTTCCAGATACACTCTATAGAGCCGACGGTTCAGTCATCAAAACCATCAAGTATGGTGGTGGACATTATAAACGATCCCACGATCAATGGTTTGACGAACAAGGAGCTCTGCTCAGGGAGTCCATTTTTAAGAATTCCGATTACGACGGAAATGAAGGTATTGCCTACGGATTGTGCGAAGGTTCCACAAATCTTTTCTGCGCAGAGACATCTTTCGTACACTATTATTGCCCAAGCGGATCCCTGGATAGTAGTACCTTAAGCCAGAAGGATGCTTTCAAGCAAAGCATTGGGAAATACAAGCCATCCGTACGCTACATTAAGCCGGACCACAAGTTGCTTTACGAAGAGTACTGGGACATGGATTCTCTTTCAAGAATAGGCAATCCGCTCCTCCTAGCAACTCGTAGTTTCTATCCCGACAGCATGGGCGGTAAAATGGCCAGTGAGGGTTTCTGGAAATACCACGTTAGCAAGGGATCACTGCGCAACGGCATTTGGCGCAACTGGTATCCCAGCGGCATTCTGAAAGACAGCCTCTCCTACGTGAACGGCGAACGTGTTGGCGAACAGTTCAGCTATGACAGCACCGGCAAACTCACCATTCACAAGACCGAGAACGGAAAGAACCGCCCCGTGATTATGCACATCCTTGGGTCTAACTAAAATCGTGATTCGCAAAACACCTGAATTTTTTCTAAATTGCAGCGCATTATGAGTGAAGCTATTAATAAAGTCAAGCAGGCCTTTGAAGCAGAACTTGCTCAAACGGACCTCATCAGCCAAGAAGCCGTCAACAACCTCCGCGTGAAGTTCCTGGGCAAGAAGGGTCTCGTTACCGACCTCATGAAGCAGATGGGCTCTCTTCTCGCAGAAGAACGTCCGGCATTCGGCAAGCTCGTCAACGAACTTAAGGTGGCCGTTTCCGAAAAGATCGAAAAGGCTATCGAAACTGCAAACCAGGCCGCCCTCCAGAAGAAGCTGGAAAGCGGCAACGTCGACGTCTCCCTCCCCGGCGCAGGCATCGGTGCTGGTTCCACCCACCCGCTTTACGACGTTCGCGAAGAAATCATCGACTTCTTCAGCCAGATGGGCTTTGAAGTGGACTTCGGCCGCGACATCGAAACCGACTGGTACAACTTCGAAGCATTGAACACCCCGCCCGACCACCCGTCCCGCGACATGCAGGACACCTTCTACGTGGACGACAAGGTGATGCTCCGTACCCACACCAGCGGTACCCAGATCCATTACATGGAAACCCACAAGCCGCCTTTCCGCATGATCGCTCCGGGCCACGTGTTCCGCGTTGATAACGACGCTACCCACGCTCCCATGTTCCAGCAGTGCGAAGGTCTCGTGGTTGATGAAAACATTTCCTTCGCTGACTTGAAGGGTGTTCTCCAGGTATTCATGAACAAGCTCTTTGGCGAAGGCGTCAAGACTCGTTTCCGCCCCAGCTTCTTCCCCTTCACGGAACCTTCCGCAGAAATGGATGTGAGCTGCGTATTCTGCGGCGGTGAAGGTTGCCGTCGCTGCAAGGGCACCGGTTGGATGGAAATCGGTGGCTGCGGCTCCGTGGACCCCAACGTGTTCAAGAACTGCGGTATCGACGGTGAAAAGTATACTGGTTTCGCATTCGGCTTCGGTCTGGACCGTATCGCCATGCTCCGTCATGCTATTCCGGAAATCGGCCTCCTGACCGGCAACGACCAGCGTTTCCTCGACCAGTTCTAATACAGACCGCAAATTTCTAAACGCAAGTTTAGATCCTGCGACTGAAATTTGCTCTCACTTCAAAGCCTCGTTAGCACGAGGCTTTTTCGTTCACGAAGGACCGCCCAAACGCATTCAAAAAAAGAAAAGGCCTCGGCATTGCCGAGACCTTTTCTTTTTAAGTTTGCAATTTGCAAGGCGCCGCGCGGAATTAAACCACACTGCACACAAGCATCTTAGTTACGGTGGAAGTCATCTTCCATACGGATGATGTCATCTTCGCCGGTGTACTCACCCACCTGGACTTCAACGATAACCAGCGGAAGCTTACCTTCGTTCTGCAAACGATGTGCAGTGCCAACCGGAATGTAGGTGGATTCGTTGGAACGTACGTAGAACACGCGATCGCCCACGGTCACCGTTGCGGTACCGCTGACAACGACCCAGTGTTCGGAACGGTGCAAATGCTTCTGCAGGGAGAGGCGCTTGCCCGGCTTCACCACGATACGCTTCATCTTGTAGCGGTCGGTGGATTCCAAAACAGAGTAGGTACCCCAGGGGCGATTCACGGTCTGCGGAACGCTGATGAGGTCGGAGCCGCGGACCTTCAATTCTTCGACCACCTGCTTGACCTTCTGGCTGCTGCTGAGGGGAGCAACGAGGAGAGCATCCGGAGTATCGACAATGAGCATCTTGTCCAGGTCGATGGTTGCGATAGCACGCTGGGAACCCATGACGAGAGAGTTCTTGGAGCCCACTGCAATGTGGCGGGGGTTCACGTTGTTGCCGTTTTCGTCGTGAGGATATTCGCCATAGAGGCTGTCGAAGGAACCCAGGTCGCTCCAACCGATATCGCTGGGCACAACCTTCACCTTGTCGGACTTTTCCATCACGGCGTAGTCGATGGAGTTGGAAGGAATGGCCTTCATGTCATCCATGGCAATGCGGATCGGTTCGCCGGCTTCTGCAGCAGCAGTGTTGGCGAGAGCCTTCTTAGACGCTTCCAAAATGTCCGGAGAATGCTTCTGCAATTCGGAAAGGAAGGTCTTTGCCTTGAAGCAGAAGATACCGGAGTTCCAGTAGAAGTTGCCGGCGAGCAAGTACTTTTCAGCAGTGGCGCGGTCCGGCTTTTCTACAAAGCGCTTCACGTTTTCGCCCTCGGCTTCGATATAGCCGTAGCCAGTTTCCGGGCTGGTCGGAGTGATGCCGAAAGTCACCAGGTTGCCTTCCTTGGCAAGTTCCTGGGCGCGGAGAAGGACCTTCTTGTATTCGTCCTTCTTGCGGATTACGTGATCGGACGGAGAAACCAGGACGATTTCTTCCGGGTCCAAAGTCAAGCATGCGAGAGCAATTGCGGGAGCGGTATTGCGGCCCACCGGTTCCAGAAGGAACTTGCTGCCCTTCTTGCCTTCAGCTTCAAGCTGGTCCTTGGCAAGGAAGAACTGGTCTGCGTTGCTGACGATGAACTGGGCATCGCAAACTGCAGAGTTGGTCACCACGGTCTTGCGGAACAGGGACTGTCCGTCGAAGAGAGGAGCAAACTGTTTGGGCATAAGGGAACGGCTCACAGGCCAAAGGCGAGTTCCGTTACCACCACAGAGAATCAAGTTAATCATAATCTACCCTACCAACCACGATGGTAAATGTAGTTGACATTTTCAAGGAAACTAGAAGTTGTGTTGAGAATGCCTGCGTTAGGTGAAATCAAGTTCAAGAGACGATTCCAAGTTGCAAGACCAGAAGCGTCCACATATACGATATCATGAGGATTCAAGTCAAAACGGTCAGCCATAGCCAAAGACATGGCGTTCTTAGCATTCAAATGGAACACATCCACCTGGTTCGCCCCAGAATTGCGGAGAACATAAATGGCCTTGGAAGAGGCATTCAGAGCATTCAAACCACCAGCAGCGGCCAAAGCTTCCACCAGAGAAAGGCTTCCATGATTCAAATTCACCACACCGACGCGGCCAACTTCACCAAGAATATAAACCTTGTTTTCCTTCTGGGTTTCAGACATTGCCGGAACGAAAAGTTGGTCATCCGGTTTCAGGATGATTTTGTCCAACGGAAGGTTGGCTTTAAAGGCGTCCAGATAGTTGATGCTATAGACTTTATCGCCACGACGGAGCTGCATTCCAGAAGGATCAGCCTCTTCGGCAAAGCCACCAGCAGCGGCAACAGCCAGCGGAAGGTTCATAGGAGCTTCAGAGAAAGCCACAAAGCCGGGCTTGTTCACTGCGCCGGTCACCGTTGCACGGAGGCTATTGTAGCCCGTCACACGAACATCCACCTGAGGATCGTTCAAAATCTTATTGGAAAGTCGCTGGGTAATCTCAGCACGAAGTTCCTGTGCAGTCAGACCCGCAACCTTGATTTCACCAGCATAGGGATAGAACAAGGTACCATCGGTTGTTACCTTCTGACCGGCAGGCTGATACTGACCCATGGGAGAAGTCAATTCCGGATGTTCCCAAACCACGACCTGAACCATGTCCAGAGGACCGATGCGGTATTCCAGGGACGGAAGGGAATCCACCATCAGATCCTTCAAATCACCGAAATCAGATTGTTCAGCGGATTCAGTATTTGCAGCAGCGGTGCCACCAGCAAACTCGCCCTTTTCAATGGAATGGACTCGAACGGTAAGACCGTTATATTCAAAAGATTCCTGGTCATCAGGAATGTCCATACGCATTTGCGGAGCCAAAGCGCAACCATTCAGCAAAACGGCAACAGCGCTGACAAAGCCAACACTAAAACGATTCATAAGTTCCTTTCACCCTTTAATTTTATGCATTGCTCTGCTTAATTTTTTCAACCCAGTAGGGAGTCAGCTTCGAAATAAAATTCCAAGCCAAAACGAAAGCGCTTTCCGGTCGACGGTACGGGTCCGGAACATCAACTTTCTGAGGTTCACCATAACGGAAAACCTTGCCCTCCAATGCGGGATACTTGCTCAATAAATCCTGCTTATGGCCATTTTCCATAACCAAGATCAAATCTGCCCAACGAAGGATATCAAGATTCACCTGACGAGCACGATGTGCGCTCATATCCACGCCATGTTCCATAGCCACTTTCTGGCTAATCTCATGCGCCGGGTGATCCACCAAAGCACCCAATCCAGCGCTCATCACGTTGTAATCAGGGCCCAATTCCTTCTTCAACAAATATTCACCCGTAGGACTACGGCAAATATTTCCGGTACAGATAACAAGAATATTTTTCATCAGTATAAAAGTAAAAACTTAGCAGACAAGTATGCGAGCCCAAGAACTGTAAAAAGGTCCTAAATATGCAAAAAAAGAGCCCGACAACAGCGGACTCTATAAAATTCTTGACAAAGTCTTCAGGTTTTACAAGTCAAACGCAAAACCAAGGTCTTTCAACAAAGGATTCTTGGTGTCCTTTTCGCTGAGAAGAGGCTCAAAACCATTTCCCACAGGCCACTGAATACCAATTGCCGGGTCATTCCAACACAAGCCACCTTCATCCGTAGGATCGTAAAGGCGGGTGCATTTATAGACAAAGGTCGCAGTTTCGCTAAGAACAACAAAACCGTGGGCAAAGCCTTCAGGAATGTAGAACTGCTTCTTGTTTTCAGCGCTAAGGACAACGCCTTCATACTTACCAAAAGTAGGGCTCCCCTTACGAAGGTCTACAGCAACATCATAAACTTCACCTTCCAACACGCGAACCAGTTTTCCCTGTGGATTCTTTTTCTGGAAATGCAAGCCGCGAAGCACACCTTTCTTTGAACGAGATTCGTTATCTTGTACAAAATCAACATTCAGTCCAGCGGCATCAAACTCCGCCTTGTTGTAGGTTTCCATGAAATAGCCGCGATGGTCACCGAACACGGTCGGTTCAATAATCGTCACGCCTTCGACAGAAGTTTTTATAAAGTTAAACTTACCCATCTCTCGTACCAATGCTAGTAGCGGATCTTTCCTTCAGCAACCTTGCGCAGATGCTGACCATAGGGAGACTTGCCATACTTTGCGGCAGATTCAAGCAACTTATCCTTGCTGATCCAACCATTGATAAAGGCGATTTCTTCAACTGCGGAAATCTGGATGCCCTGACGGTTTTCCACCATACGAACAAAGTCGCCAGCTTCAATCAAACTATCCATGGTACCTGTATCAAGCCATGCAAAACCGCGGCCAAGCAGTTTCACATCCAGCTGACCCATGTCCAAGTAAGTCTTGTTCAGGTCCGTGATTTCCAGTTCACCGCGAGCGCTAGGCTTCTGAGCCTTAGCAAATTCGCAGACGCGGTTGTCGTAGAAATACAAGCCCGTAATGGCGTAGTTGCTCTTGGGTTCCTTGGGTTTTTCTTCAACAGAAATCACCTTGCCTGCAGCGTCAAATTCCACAACGCCAAAGCGTTCCGGGTCTTCAACGTAATAACCGAAAACGCTTGCACGGCCGTTTTCTTCCGCATTCTTCACAGCAGCCTTCAAGAGGGGACTGAAGCCGTTACCGTAGAAAATGTTGTCTCCAAGGACCATGGCGCAGCAGTCGTTTCCGATAAATTCTTCACCGAGAATGAATGCCTGGGCAAGACCATCGGGACTAGGCTGAACCTTATACGAAAGGTTCAAACCCATAGCGCTACCGTCACCCAACAAGCGTTCGAAGTTGGGCAAGTCCGTAGGCGTAGAAATAATCAGGATATCACGGATTCCAGCCAGCATCAAGGTGGAAAGCGGATAGTAGATCATGGGCTTGTCGTAAACAGGCAGCAGCTGCTTACTCGTGACCATTGTCAACGGATAGAGGCGAGTACCGGAGCCTCCGGCAAGAATGATTCCCTTCATTAATACTTTCCGTATTTGTAGCCGTAACCTTCGGAACGGCTATGTTCATACTTGTTGATGACAATAGAAGCGTGAGCATTTCCATTGCCCTTCAAAATTTGGCCCATGCCATCCTGGATGGCTTCGATAGAGTGTCTATTGTATTCAATGACCATGACAATCTGGCCAGCGACACGGCAAGCCAAGGCGGCATCCGTCACCAGCATAATCGGCGGAGTATCCACGATGATAAGATCATATTCAGACTTGAACTTTTCGATCAATTCAAGATAGCGCTTGGAGCCAAGCAATTCTGCCGGATTAGCCGGAACATTACCGCACGGAATAACAAACAGATTTTCGACTTCCGTAGCAAAAGTGACCTTTTCCGCATCAACAGCCTTAAGCAAAACCTGGGAGAAACCATCACCACGCTTAATGCCAAATTCCTTATGCAAACGACCCTTACGAAGGTCAGCGTCAATAAGAAGAACCTTCTTGCCCATGCCTGCAAAGAGTGCCGCAAGGTTTACAGAGATAAAACTCTTACCAACGCCAGGAATAAGACCGCTGACTCCAATTACGGAAGCGCCTTCGTCCATCATGGAGAATTCCAAGGAGGAGCGCAGAGCGCGGAGGGATTCTACGGCCACGTCATCAGGTTCAACCACAGCCAAGGGTCTTGTACCCTTGGTTCCATCGGGATTGCCCTTGGGAACCTTTGCATAAACAGTGAATCCAGTTTCCTTTTCAATGAAGCTTGCGCTCTTTACACCGCTACTGAACTTGGTTCTCACGGACACGATCAAGGCACCAAACAGGAAACCGATGAACAAAGCGAACATGAGGATAACTTTTTTCTTCGGCTTGGCAGCCTTAGTCACTTCTTCAGCAAAGTCAACGATGCGAACCGTACCGACTTCACCTGCGGAAACCAGGCGGAGCTGCTGAATGTTATTCAGCATAGTAGTGTAAACACTCTTGCTGAGTTCAACTTCGTTCTGCAAGGAAAGAACTTCCTGCTGTGTAGCCGGGAGTTTCTTGACCTGGCTAGAGGTTCCTGCCAATTCACGCTTCAATGCGTTTTCCTGGTCTTCCAAGGTCTTTACAGTCGGATGTTCAGAATGGAACAAACGGATTGCATCCTGCTTACGCTGTTGCAAGGCGAGAATGTCCTGCTGAAGTTTCATACGACGCTGAAGAACAAGCTGAGTTTCAGCGTTAATGTCTACGGAGCCAACCTTGTTGCGATAAGCATTCAAGTTCATGAGGGAGGAATCCATCTGAGCCTTCACATCAGGAAGCTGCTTTTCAAGGAATTCCAAGGTCTTCTGGGCTTCTGCATTGCGTTCTTCAACATTCTGACGCAAGTAGGAAGAAGCGACTTCATTCAAAATTTCAACAGCGCGGTCAGCATAGATGTCCTGATAGGAGAATTCCAGAATACCAGTCTTCTTACCGCGTTCCTTCACGCCAAAAGCCTTACGGAATGCGTCGATAGCCTGCAGTCTCAAAATTTTAGACACTGCAAACTTCTGTCCAGGACGGGCATCCATTCTGAAAATGCCCACTGTAACGGAATCGCCGGCATAGGGGAACTTGTAAGTTTCACCAGCAACACCGGAGAACACAACATTCTGTTTATGGTCAAGCAAATCAAAGCCGCCAACGCTGTCCTTCACGACAACAAACCATTCCTGATCCTTATACTCATCAGACGGAATGCTATCCCAGGGAATTTCCAACTGGGAAAGTTCAAGACGGCCTTCCTTATGGAGGAGACGATCCACAAAACTGAGAGGTTCTGCACGATACATCAAATGCATCTTTTCAACGGCGGAACCCATCACCTGGCGACTCTTGATCAGTTCAATTTCAGTTTCTGCAGGACTGGACGATGCAAAAAGAGCGCCAAGGCCTCCCATCATGTTCATGGAACTTTTGCCGTTCTTGGATTCAATTTGCAGCAAAGCATCCACCTGATAGATCGGGCGAATCCATTGGGCGACAAACACGCCAACAATGCCGGCAAGAATCAAGCACGGAAGCATGATATGCCAATTCTTCAAAAGGTCTTTTAAAACTTGAACAAGATCTGTTTCTTCTGTCTTTTTAGAAGCCATAGATTCCTTCACATCCAGATAAGATTACGATTAGTGTTGCAAATTTAGAAAAACAAAAGATTTCATAAAAAACTATCTTTTAATATATGAGCGAAAATACCCCCCTCTTTCTAAAAGATTTCCTTCCCAAGAACAACAAGGACGCACAAAACTCCGGCGATCAGCAAGCCGACGTTTCTTCTGAAGCCCTTTTGGAATCTTTCTTGACATGGGCAGAATCCAAGGGAACTTCGCTTTACCCCGCCCAGGAAGAAGCCATCTTGGAACTTCTGGACGGAAAAAATGTCATTTTGAATACTCCCACCGGTTCCGGGAAATCCATGGTGGCCCTGGCTATGCATTTCGATAGTCTGGCCCACGGAAGACGCAGCGTTTACACCTGCCCCATCAAGGCCTTGGTCAACGAAAAATGGATGGCCCTGTGTAAGGAATTTGGCCCCGAAAATGTAGGACTTTCCACAGGTGACGCCACCGTCAATCGCGACGCCCCCATCATCTGCTGTACTGCCGAAATTCTCGCCAACATGGCCCTTTGCGAAGGGGAAATGTCCACCATTTCCGACGTGGTCATGGATGAATTCCATTACTACTCCGACAAGGAACGCGGCGCAGCCTGGCAGGTTCCTCTCTTGACCATGCCACACACACGATTCCTTCTCATGAGCGCAACCATCGGCGCCACGGAATTTTTCGAGAAGGAAATGACGAAGCATACGGGTAAGGAATCCGTTACCGTCCGCTCTACAGACCGCCCGGTTCCTCTTGATTTTACCTACTCCGAAACGGAACTTTCCAACACCGTTCAAAAACTTGTGAACGAAGGGAAGGCTCCTGTTTATGTGGTGCATTTTACCCAGGCTGCTGCAGCAACCAACGCCCAGAATTTCATGAGTTTGGACCTTTGTTCCAAGGAAGAAAAGGTGGCCATCAACGAAGCCATCAAGGAAGTTCGTTTCAGCAGCCCCTACGGCCCCGAAGTGAAGCGTTGGCTGAAGCAGGGCATCGGCATTCACCATGCAGGACTTTTACCGAAGTACAGAATTCTCTGCGAAAAGTTGGCTCAGAAAGGTTTGCTGAAAGTCATCTGCGGAACGGACACCTTAGGCGTTGGTGTCAATGTTCCTATTCGTACCGTTTTGTTCACACAGCTCTGTAAGTACAGCGGCGACAAGACCGCAATCCTTACCGCACGCGACTTCCACCAGATCGCAGGACGCGCAGGTCGTAAGGGTTTTGACAACATAGGCTACGTGGTGGCCCAGGCTCCGGAACACGTTATTGAAAACCTAAAGTTAGAAGCCAAGACAAAACAGACCGGGAAAAAATTCCAAAAGAAAAAGCCGCCTGAACACGGCTACGTTCCTTTCGACAAGGGAACATACGAACGCTTGATCCAGGCCGCTCCAGAGCCACTTACCTCCAGTTTCCAGGTGAGCCACGGAATGCTTTTGAACATTCTCAGCCGCCCCACCGACGGTTGCCGCGCCATGCGAAATCTGTTGAAGGATTGTCACGAATCCGCAGCAAGCAAAAAGAAGTTGGAAAAGCGCGCATTCCAGTTATTCCGCGGCCTGGTAGAAGGCAAGATTATTGAATTTGTACCGCAGGTAGCACCGGGCTACAGCAAGCTCCGCGTGAACATGGATTTGCAGGACGACTTCTCCATGAATCAGCCCCTTTCCCTGTACCTGCTGGACACTTTGCCAAAGTTGGACAAGGACAGCCCCGACTACGCTTTAGATGTTATTACTTTGTGCGAAAGCATCGTGGAAAACCCCGAAACCATCTTGCGCATTCAGCAAAACAAGGCGAAGAACGCCCGCATGGATGAAATGAAGGCCCAGGGTATGGAATTCAACCAGCGTATGGAAGAATTGGAAAAGGTGGAATACCCCAAGCCCCTCCGCGAATTCCTTTACGACACCTACAACGCCTTCGCAGAAAACCACCCGTGGGTCGACGTAAACGTGGAACCCAAATCCATCGTCCGCGAAATGTTTGAAAACTTCAGCACCTTCAGCGGTTACGTAAAACAGTACAACTTGCAGCGCATGGAAGCAATTCTCCTGCGCCACCTGAACTACGTCTACAAAGTTCTGCAGCAAACTGTTCCCGATGGATACAAAAACGACGAACTCCGCGATATGGAAGAGTACCTTGGCGACATGATTCGTCGCACGGACTCCAGCCTTCTGGAAGAATGGGAAAAGATGGCCCATCCCGAAGACTATCAGAAGCGTATGGAAGCCGCCGGGGCTACGGAACTGGAAACCGCATTTGGCGCCGACAAGGTGGCCGCCGACATTACCTACGACAAGAAACGTTTCGTCAATATGGTGCGTCAGCGCATCTTCCAGCTCATGGGCGCACTCCAAAAGCAAGCTTACGGCGATGCGCTTGACATGCTGGCAGACGACTTGGCAGAAGGCCAAATGCTGGTGGACGGCGAAGGCAAGCCATGGACCGAAAGCCGCTTACTGGAAATCATGGCAGCCTACACCGCAGAACACCACAAGTTCCGTCTGGACGTAGAAGGAAGATCCATCCATCACAGCATTATCACTTACGATGGAGACATCATGCGCATCCAGCAAATGCTGCAGGACGAAGAAGATTTCAACGACTGGAGTATCGATTTCGAAATTGATATGAAGGAATGTCGCGAAGCCGGCATGCCTTTGATCAAGATGATGAGAATCGGCGAAGTTTAACGGTTCTTCACGCAGCGAATGGAATAGGCATCGCTCTTGTAAGAGAAATCTGCACCAATCTTTCCACCACGAAAACCGAGGCTACGATACCTGGCGCATTCGTGGCTAACAGCCGTTGCAGTCCAGTAATAGGCAGACTTGTTCAAGTCAAAGAAATAGCCCATGCCGTAGCGGCCTCCCGAAGGAACACCCGCAAAGCCCACGCTATCCTTACCCGGTCTGGAACCAAAACATTCCTCCCAGTAATTGGGAGATTTCAGCATGTTACCCGGAATATCGTCTTCCAGGCTTCTCAGGTATTCACAAAGTTCATGCCACTCATCTTCAGAAGGAATGTGCCAGCCTTCAGGAGCAATTCCCTGATAAGTCCCTGCGGAAATTTTTGCTGCACTTTCAGCATCTAAGTCCATTTCATTAAATTTGGCATCCAAATCCATGGCAGCCGCCCAAGTATAGAGGCGACCATATCTTGCTGCGTTCTTTGCGACCTCTCCATAAACAAAACTGCCAACATCATCATCAGCGTGTCCGCCTTTAGTGACATAGCGGAGATTTTCTGCCATCCAAATTTGCTCACCAATTTTCACGGTGCTATAAATTTCACCATCACGGTCGTCCACCAAGGAACCATAGCCGAACTTGACGCCATTCTCCATAAGGTAAGCGGAGAATTCTTCGTCTTTTACACTTTTCGTAAATCCAGCTTGGTTTAAAATCATTGTTTCACCTTAATTTTTACAGAAATTGAAAATTTTTCATTTCTTTTCCGACTTTACGCCGTATGAAATGCAAAATCCGTGCCAAGGAGAGGTTTAAGCGGAAAGGATAAAGGTTAAAGGTTAAAGGGGACCAACCATTTTTTCTATCTTTGGGTCAAAAGCGTCCTTTGTTCGACATTACCTTCGAACAGGAGCCTCGAACCTCGAACCTCGAGCCTACAAATGACCGCAGAAGAACTTTACAATCGTCTTAAGACTATCCAGCCCGGCGCTGTCCTTTGCACCTATTCCATGGAAAAAGTGGAACAGATGCTTCCCGTCATCAACGAGATTAACGAACTGAAGAAGGAACGTGACGCCGTGATTCTCGCCCACAGTTACGTTGCCCCGGAAATCATCCTGGGTGTTGCCGACTACGACGGCGACAGTTTCAAGCTGAGCCAGGACGCCACCAAGGTGGAAGCAAAGACCATCGTCTTCTCCGCAGTCCGTTTCATGGGCGAAACCGCCAAGATTCTGAACCCCACCAAGGACGTTCTGATTCCGGGTCCTCTTACCGGTTGTAGCCTGGCCGACTCCATTACCGGAGCCGAAGTCCGCGCCCTCCGCGAAAAGTATCCCGACCACACTTTCGTCTGCTACATCAATACCACCGCCGACGTGAAGGCAAACTGCGACGTTTGCGTCACCAGTTCCAACGTGATGAAGATCGTAAGCAGTCTCGAAAACGATAAAATCGTATTCGTACCCGATGGTCTCATGGGCCAGAACCTCATTGAGGAAATGAAGAAGCGTAACATCAAGAAGGAAATCGTTCTCCATAGCGGTTGCTGCTACGTGCACGAAACCTACGATTCCGAACTGATCAACTTCTTCCGCAGCCAGAATCCGGGCCTGAAGGTGGTAAGCCATCCCGAATGCCATCCGGGCGTCGCCCTCCTCAGCGATTACGTGGGCAGCACCGGTCAAATGGTTTCCTACATCAAGGAACAGCCGGAAAATACTCCGTTCCTGCTCCTTACCGAATGCGGCCTCAATGCCCGTATGCAGTACGAGTTCCCCAATAAGCGCTTTATCGGTAGCTGCAGCATGTGTAAGTACATGAAATCCAACTCCCTGGAAAACATTCTGGAAACCCTCCGTCATCCGGACTCGGCCCAGCATGTGGAACTGGACGAAGCAACTCGCGTCGCCGCAAAGAAGTGCATCGACGCCATGTTCTACTACGCAGCTAAGTAGGGAAACTCAAAGTCAAAGGTTAAAGGATAGAAGATCGTAATGAAGATGAATAGACTTTTATTTGCACTGATCACCGCAGTTACAGTTTTCTGTTCTCACGCCTTGGCTGACGATTACTGGCCGAGAACATATTTTGTTGAAGCCGGCTTTGGTGCTGCCTATTCAAGAGGTGACTTAAATAAGCATATCATCAAGACGGCCGATACCCTCGGAAATAAAGTAACCGTACACCCGCCTACTTTGAATTTTCTTGCTAGTCCAGACCTCACCTTGGGCGCAAACATCTGGGCATTCACGCTGACCGCAAATTTCCAGTATTGGAAATCTACCCAGGAACTCACCAAGTATGACGAAGAAGACAACGAGCGAAATTCTCGTATTTGGCGATTCGGCTTCGAGTTCACCTACAACTTGTTGTGGCCTGAAGATTTCCAGATCGGCCTCGGTGGCGGATACTCCTATAGCAATATCAAAACCAAAAATTCCGCAATGTTTGGTTACGACGAAAGCATTGCCGAATTGATGGGTTCAGGCCTCGCCTTTATCGCCAACTTCCGTTACTATTTCACCAACCATATCGCAGTCGTGCCATCTGTCAAGATTTACGAAAACTGGTATAAGAACATCTATACTGAGCAAACAGGCCTCTGCGACTTGGACCACTATTTTTGGCAAACAACTTTCTTTGCTTCACTGTCTGTACAATATCAGTTCTAGGTTTGGGTAAAATATGAAAACAATCACTAAAATCATTTCCGCTATCGCTTTAGGCGTAGCAGTATCCGCAGGCGCAGCCGACAAAGATGGCTGGGCAACCACCAACGAAACATTGTCCGCATTCTACAAGGCATCCAACCGAGCCGGTTATGTCAAGCCCATCATCGACAATGTTGGTAACGTGCTGAACAGCAACTGGTATGCAAGCGCCAGCGTCCCCCAGAATTTCGCCTTTGAAGCAGGTCTTCCCTTCGCCATCGTACCCATCGGAGATGACGACAGAAAATACACTCAAAAAGTAGGCATTCTTTCCGCAGACATTCCCACCATTTTCGGAGACAAGGGCCAGCCAGCTGTTCCCGGGATCGTTTACGGTAACGAGACCTTGAACAGCCTCCCCATTTTCACCTATCCGTACTTGCAACTCGGCATCAGCTACTACCACGCACGTCTGGTTCTCCGCGGCATGTGGCTTCCGCCCATCAGCGAACTGAAGGGTTTCAACCTTTTGGGTATTGGCGCACAGTATAGTTTCGGCCATCTGTTCCAGAAAAAGTTGCCCGCCGCCCTCCAGACTATGGACATCAGCGCCGTATTCGGCTACAGCTCCAGCACCATCAAGTACCAACCCAAGGAACACACCTCCCCTTTGATTCTTGATCTGACCGGCATTACTGCAGACGTTGTAATCGGCTACAAACCTATCAAGGAAGTGGAAGTCATGATGACCTTGGGTTACCAGTACGCCAACATGGATGCCTCCGGCAAATCCAGCGCATACGCCCCCAACTACGACCTTTCTGTTGAAGGCAATAGCGGATTCAAGTTCGGTCTGGAAGTCGCATTTACCGTGGGTAACTCCTACCATCCGGTTATCGGCTTTGATTATGCCGGCAAGTCCAGCTTTACGACTAACGTTCTTTACTTCCAGCAGCAGTTCGGCAAGGAATAATTTCAACCTGGGGCAAGTGGCGAAGTCGACCGCTACATCCTGCAACCCGCAACAAAATAAAGAAGGCATAAGATGATTACATTCCTTATTGGCGTCGCCATCCTCATCGGAGGCTACTTCACTTACGGAAAATTCGTTGAAAAAGTTTTCGGTCCCGATGACCGCAAGCCGCCTGCACTTGAAAATCCTGATGGTGTGGACCGCGTGGTTCTGCCCCATTGGAAAAACGTCTTGATCCAGCTTTTGAACATCGCCGGCATCGGTCCCGTGATTGGCGTGATTCTTGGAATCAAGTTCGGTGCCATCGTCTTTATTTTGCTTCCCCTGGGTAACGTCCTTGGCGGTGCCGTCCACGACTACTTCAGCGGCATGGTGAGCATGCGTAACAACGGTTACAATGTTCCAGCCCTCTCCCGCAAGTTCCTGGGCAAAGGACCTTCCAAGATCGTTATCACCCTGATTTCTGTGGCATTGATTCTTGTAGGCGCCGTGTTCACCAACACTCCTGCAGCTCTCATCAACACCCCCATTCTCGTGGGGAGCGCTGTTTCTCCCACTCTGTTCTGGATTGCAGTGGGCTGCATTTTCGTCTATTACTTCCTTAGCACCTTCTTCCCCATCGACAAGATTATCGGCCGCATCTACCCGATTTTCGGTGCCCTGCTGATTCTCGCCTCCATCGCAATTTTGATCGGCATCGCCCCGAACCTTGGTGTTCTTGACGAAATCTGCTTCAGCGACTTCGCCAGCAACTTCAACAAGCATCCGGCCGGCCAGCCCATCATTCCCATGCTGTTCGTGACCATCGCTTGCGGCATCATCAGTGGTTTCCACAGCACCCAGAGCCCGCTGGTGGCCCGTACTGAAAAGAGCGAACATATGGGCCGTCAGACTTTCTACGGTATGATGATTATCGAAGGCCTTATCGGTATGATCTGGGCTGCAGGTGGTATGTTCATTTACCACCAGATGCCGGAACTTATCACCGGCGCTAGCGGCGTCAAGGTTTTGAGCGCATTGGTTTCCACCGTGATTCCCTTCGCCCCCATTTCCGTGATGGTTGTTATCGGAGTGATCGTCCTCGCTATCACCAGTGGCGACACCAGCCTTCGCAGCCTCCGCCTCACCATTGCAGAATTGTTCAACATCGAACAGACTTCTGTCAAGAGTCGTTTGATGCTCACCGTCCCCATGTTCTTCGTCTGCTTCCTCATCATCCTTTGGAGCAACCTGAACCCGGAAGGTTTCAACATCCTTTGGAATTACTTCAGCTGGAGCAACCAGCTCATGGCCGTATGCAGCCTCTGCGTCACTACCGTCTATCTCCGCTGCAAGGGCAAGAATTTCTGGATTGGACTTGGCCCCTGCCTGTTCATGAGCTTTATCTGCTTTGATTACATTCTGTGGGTCAGCCCCACCAACCTGAAGGGTGCACCCCTGGGCTTTGGCTTGAACTACAACACCGCATTGGTTCTCGCCATTATCCTCTCCGCTCTTCTCGGCTCCTGGCTGGTCAAGCGCGGTAAGAAACTTTCTACCATGGAAGGTTTCGATCCGGATAAGTGGGACGTTTCCAAGGACGTCAAGAACAATTACCAGCCTAAGTAATGGAACTTAAAGGATCCGTAAAGTCCATCACTTTTCATAGCCCGCAGAATGGATTCACCGTTTTGCGGCTAAACGATGCAGAATCCAAAAAGGTGGTGATCGTTACAGGCACCTTCCCCGAATTCAATGTGGGCGAACAGCTGAAACTTGAAGGAGAATGGGGGCATCATCCGAAATATGGTCCTCAGTTCAAGGCAAGCAGTTTTGAGCTCATCGCTGCAGCCGACGACGGCGATATCGTCACTTATCTCGGTAGCGGAATTTGCCCCGGTGTAGGCCCCAAGACCGCTCAGAACATTTACGACGTTTTCGGCGAACAGACTTTTGATATTCTGGACAATCATCCGGAAATTTTCCGCAGCAAAAAAATCAAGGGATTGTCCGCCTCCAAGGTGGAGATTTTCCTTGCCCGCTGGCAGGAAACCCGTCATAGCCGCGACACCATGATGTTCCTGTACAGCCACGATATTACCGGCAGCATCGCCAAAAAGCTGTGGCAGAAATTCGGTCAAGGGACCATCGAGAAAATTCACGAAAACCCCTACATGCTGTGCGAGGAAATCTTCGGCATCGGTTTTCTGAAAGCGGACGAAATCGCCATGAAGGTGGGGATTCCTAAGGATAGCCCGACGCGTTTACAGGAAGCACTACTTTACACGCTGCAGGAAGCGTCCATGAGTGACGGGCACACGTTCCTGCCCAAGGACCAACTGCTGTCCCGCACCATCCGGAATCTCCGCTTGGAGATGGAAGACGAAGATTCCATCAATCGCTTGCTGGACATATTTGAAAGGACTTGCAACAATGAGCGGATCCGTCGTGTTGGCGACGACTGTTTCCATCCCCAATTGTTCAATGCGGAACAGCGTATTGCTGACAACATTTCTCGCCGTTTTTTGACGAACGATTTACCCATGGAAGGCTTCGACCACGCCCTGGTAGACTGGGAACGAGAGCATCATTTCGCCTTCGACCCAGTCCAGCGCGAAGCAATCAGCAAGGCGTTGAGCCACAAGATTTTCATTATCACAGGTGGTCCCGGCACAGGCAAGACCACCATCCTAAAGGGCATTATTCACCTGGCCCGCAAAATGGATGAGTCCATTTGCCTCGCCGCCCCCACAGGCCGCGCAGCAAAGCGCATGAGCGAAGTCTGCGGAGAAAAGGCTAGCACCATCCACCGCCTTCTGGAAGTGGATCCCGTTTCCCACAAGTTCAAGAAGAACTCCGACAACAAGATTCAATGCAAGCTCTTGATTGTGGACGAATTCAGTATGGTGGACACATGGCTCGCCGCCTCCCTCCTTGATGCGGTCAGTTTCCAGACCCGAATTGTTCTTGTAGGCGACGCAGACCAGTTACCAAGCGTTGGCCCAGGCAATGTCCTCAACGACCTCCTCCGCTGTCCGAAAATTCCCAGCGTCCGCCTGCAGCACGTGTTCCGCCAGGCCGGCGGTAACGACATCGCAGACAAGGCCTCCAAAATTAATCAGGGCATCGTGCCCTCCCCTCCCGACGGACCCAACTTCCATTTCATGCCCTACAACGATCCGGACGAAGCCCGCACTATCCTGCAGCAGCTCATCGCCTCCGGAGTCAAGAGCAAACTGGACATCGACCTGAAGGAACAATTGCAGATCCTTTGCCCCATGCGTAAAGGACCCCTGGGCATTTTCGAACTGAACACGTTCCTGCAGGATTTGCTGAATCCGGACGCACCCCGCACAAAAATCGCAGGCACCAACTGGAGCGTAGGCGACCGCGTGATGCAAATGAAAAACAACTACGAAAAGAGCGTCTTCAACGGCGACGTAGGCATCATCTGGCGCATCAGCAAGGACAAGAAAATCACAGTCTTTTTCGACGACAAGAACGTGGATTACGAGGACGACGAAATCGAGGAACTTTCCCTCGCCTACGCCAGCACCATCCACAAGAGCCAAGGCAGCGAATACCCCGCCGTCATCGTCATTCTAGACAGCAGCCACTACGTCATGTTGCAGCGCAACTTGATCTACACCGCCATCACCCGCGCCAAAGGCCACGTGTGGATTCTTTCGGCACCAGGCGCCTTCTACCAAGCCGTACGAAACAGCAGAAGCAACAAACGTTTCACCCGCCTCACCGAGCGCCTTTCCTAATTTTGAAATATGGAAAATCAAAACGAGCCTCGAAGCCTGGATTTGGAACAAAGCTTCCCCGTGGAAAATTCCACAAGGAAGTCAAAAGTTCGTTCCGAACACGACAACAAATCCGGCGAACCATCCGACAAGATTTATGACCAGAAATCCTGGGAAAAGTTCTGCAAAAATTCCTCGAACATGACCGACGAAGAACGTCAGCAGGAATTCGTCAAGCATGTAGTTGGGAACCCCTTCGCCAAGAAAGTCATCGGCAAGGGCGGTCCCGACAAGAACGCCACCTACATCGGCATTCTCGCCACATTGTTCGGATACCTTGGTGTTCACGACCTGAACTGTGGCAACATCAAGGCCGGCATCATCAAGCTGGTTTGCACCCTTTCTTGTGTGCTGTCTCCCGTTGCCATGATCCTGAACATTATGGATCTGTACAAATTGGGCAACGGCACCTATACCGCCAAGAACGGCATTGAAATCGGCAAGGCCCCCTGGTGCAAAATCGTCGCCGTCGTAGAAACCATTTTGCTTGTAGCAAGCTTCGTAGGAATTTTCTACGTCGTAGCGCAACTCACCGAAGCCACCGCCATATTTTTCGCAAGCCAACGATAGGTAGCCTACATTCACAAAACTTTGCGAATAAAAAGAGCCCCGCCTCCAATGAGACGGGGTTCTTTAAGTTTAGGCTAGATCCTGTTCCTTCGAACCTAAGAATTGCAAGGAACTAAAGTTCCAACAATTCTATATCGACTTCGGCGCGAAGCGCCTCCGCTCAGGATGACATGCTAGAGATGGGCGCTGAGCCCGCCGAAGCACCGCATCACCTTTCGTCTCTCGTCTGTAGCGAGTCGCAAAGCGACGCAGCGTTCTCACGTCTAGTCTTAAACTTCTTCAATAGAAGCGTGATACTCTTGCAGAGACTTCACTTCGCCCTTGCCAGCCTTGGCGGCGGCAATGCCCTTGACGGTGTCGAGAGCGGCGGCCAGGGTGGTGATGTAAGGAGTCATGTACTTGATGGCAGCCTTACGGATGGCGCTTTCATCGGCAACAGCGTCGCGGCGAGCCCACGGGGTGTTGATGATGAGGTTCACC
>JAKSIB010000035.1 GCA_024399065.1 Fibrobacter sp.
TTCCTGTGGAAAGTTCCAATTCTGAAGTTGTGGCTTATGCCTTGGCGAAGAAGGGCGCTGCAGGTGCCGGCGACTCGGCTCGCGTGCTTTTGGCAAACCTAAGCGACATTCCTCAGGTTGTCCAGATTGACCGCGCTTCCGCTAGTGCCGACAGCAAGGCCGAAAATGTCCGTACCGAAGTGAACGTTTTTGGCGAAGATCAGTTCAAGTGGATTGGCGACCAGAAGAACGCCTATCCTTATCCCAAGATGGGCCCCAGCGGCCGTCGCCTGAATCCTGCCAAGTCCCGCGACATTACCATTCCGGCCTTTGGCCTTGCGGTTGCCCAGATTAACCCCCGCATTGTTGGTGGTGATAAGGCTTCTGCAAAGAATGCCGCAACTCCCGTGGTGCTTGCAGCAGCCCTTGAAAAGAAGGTCATGATGCGTGGCGATACCCTGGACCTGTTCGGGACTGTTACCCAGCAGAATGGTCAGCTGACGGGCGCTACTCTCAAGATTCCTGGTTTTGGAAAGAACGGCAGTGCCATGACTGTGAACGTTACGCCTGATGACGGCAAGTGGGACGCTTCCATCGAAAGTTTCCATGTGAAGGTTCCCGTGCCCGAACATGCAAAGACGACGCCTGTGGTGGTGCAGGGTACCGGTGCCAAGGGTACTGAAATTGAATTGACGGTTGCGGGCCTTGGCGGCAAAAAGACTGTGCAGAAGATTCCGTTCCGCATTCGTGGCGCCTACCGTACCACAAGCATTCTGCAGAACTTTGATAACGGCGTCGATGCCGTGGATTGGTTCCCGGTGGTGGGCGAAGGCAATACAGAAATGGGTGCCAAGGTCTTCAACGGAAATCCGCCCCACGGTGGCTTTATCCGTCATGATTTCCACATTGAGCAACCGCCTACTCTTGGCTGGCCCAACTACTCTGGCGCCTACTACGTTGTTCCACAGGAAATCAAGCAGTCTGTAGGTGTGGTGTTTGATTACGCTACCAACCACAACAATCCCGATGGCTACATCGAAGTTCAGGTGCAGAGCGATCAGGTGAAGGACTACGACGAGTTCATGGTTCGCCTCCGCAATACTCACGGCAGCTGGGTTCGTGACACCCTCATTTGGGAAAACATGAGCCAGGAAGGTTGGGGCAAGACCATTCCCCAGCTGGATCCTACAAAGATCAAGACCATTAATTTCCGCGCCCGTCATAGCGGCGTTGGCTACATCAGCCTGGACAACATCTACCTCCTGCAGGAAGATGGAACCGAAGTGCCCATGCCCAAGGGCCTGCGCCGCCTCCGCTAAAAGTTGAGATAAATCACATATCTCTTTATTAGGCATACAAATAGACCCTGTTAACGAATCCATCGTTGACAGGGTTTCTTTGAATAAACTATTATATATTTGCAAAAATTTTGGTTGTGTATGAATATTGAATGTCAATGTTGTGGTCTTGTCGTCAGCATATTGCTGCTGGTGCTGTATTCCGGAAGAAAACAGCTCGGCCTTTATGGTGAAAAAATCTTCAAGAATATGCTGATTGTGACCATTATCCTTTTGGTCCTGGATATTCTTTCTCTCGTTGGCATTGCGCATCAGGATACTTGGGACCCTATGGTGGTGATGGGTATCTGCAAATTGTACATCGCAACCCTTGTTATTGAATGTTGGTCAGCTCTGCTTTATTTGTTGCACGACGTGGTGGATGAAAAACGCCATTGGAAGGCCACAAAGATCCTTTTTGGTGTCATTGGTGTAGAATGCTTGGCCATGTTCCTGCTGCCGCTGAATATTTATTCCAGCGGCCGAATCATGTACACCTACGGTCCGGGCGCCATTTTTGCCTATGGTTGCTGCGCTTTGGACTTTATCGCTATCATGGTGGTGGCTTTCTCCGAAAAGAAGAGAATTCCCAAGCTTCGCTGGTCCGCCATTGTGATTTGGATGTTGCTCTGGATGGGTGCCGCTGTTTGGCAGTTCTTTGATCCGGAAAAGTTGCTAGTGGGCTTTGCCACTTCCTTGGGCATGATGATTCTTTATGCCGCCTTGGAAAACCCGGAAGTGAACTTGAACCGCGAATTGGGATGCTTTAACGGCTACGCCTTGGAAGCTTACCTCAAGCAGCGTTTCAACCTGAAGAAAAAGTTCCATGTGATTCAGTTCTCCATGGACGATATTTCCCCGGAAACCTCCGAATATATTTACCGCTTGATGCACCGTTCCAATGTGCGTGACGGTGTTTTGTTCTTTAAGCTTCTCGGTCCCGAATTTATGATGATTACTGAGGACCGTCGTCGCTACAACCGCTTGATTCGTTGGATCCATAACGAACAGCAGCGTTCTTCTGATTACTTTAAGAACATCCAGGGCCTGGGTATGGAAAACGGCCTTGACGTAGTGGAAGCTTCCAGACTTACCAAGGTGTTCAAGTATTTCTTCAATAAGTTCAATGGTCAGGTTCCTGATACCGGTATTGAAATTACGAAGGATATGATCGAGGACTTCCTGCTTCATGAAAATATGCAGGAAGAAATCAACCTAGCTTTGACTGAAGATCGTGTGGAAGTGTTCCTGCAGCCCATTTTCAGCGTTCACAGTGGCAAGTTTGAATCTGCCGAGGCTCTGGTCCGTATCCGCCGCAGAGACGGTGGCTTGATTTACCCCAACGACTTTATTCCGGTGGCTGAAGAATCCGGTAGCATTTTGGCTTTGGGCGAACGCGTCTTTGTGAAGACTTGCGAATTTATCGCAACTGGCAGAATGCAGAAGGCTGGCGTCAAGTACATTGAAGTGAACCTCTCTGTGTTGCAATGCGAACAGGTGGACTTGGCAAATCGCCTGCATGCCATCATGGAAGAATACCAGGTTCCGTCTTCCGCATTCAATCTGGAAATTACCGAAACTGCAACCCTGAACGTCAAGAAGAACTTGCTCAGCAACATGGGCACCTTGATGGACCTGGGCTGCTCCTTCTCTCTGGATGATTTCGGCAAGGGCGAATCCAACCTGATGTACATTGTGGAAATGCCGGTTTGCATCGTGAAGATGGACTACGATTTGACCAAGGCTTTCTTCGAAGTGGAAAAGGCAAAGCACGTTGTTCGTACCGTGGTTCAGATGGCTCACGAAATGGGCCTCCACGTTGTTTCCGAAGGCGTGGAAACTGCTGCCGAGGCAGACGCCCTGAAGGAAATCGGTGTCGACTACATCCAGGGATTCTACTTCTCCAAGGCTATTCCCATGGACGAATTCCTGCAGTTCGTGGAAAAGAAAAACAGCCTGATCTAATCAACAAAAAACGTAAAAAGAAAACCCCGCATCGCTGCGGGGTTTTTTCAATGTTAGCGCTTGATCGCTGCGCAATCTGATCACTGCGGCTCGGCAATGGTCAAGTAAACTTGACCGCTGCGCTCGCCTTGTTATCTCTTATCCCTATCCACCCAGGGTCTCAGGTTTTCGCCGGTGTAAATCTGGCGAGGACGGTTGATCTTGGAATTAGGATCGTCGTGCATTTCCTTCCAGTGAGCAATCCAACCCGGCAAACGACCGATGGCAAACATCACGGTAAGCATTTCGGTGGGAATGCCCATGGCGCGGTAGAGGATGCCAGAGTAGAAGTCCACGTTGGGGTAGAGCTTACGTTCGATGAAGTATTCGTCCTTCAGGGCGGCTTCTTCGAGCTTAAGAGCGATGTCCAACAGCGGGTCCTGAACGTGTTCGCGTTCGAAGACCTGGTACATGAGCTTCTTCAGTACCTTGGCGCGGGGGTCGTAGCTCTTGTAGACGCGATGACCGAAACCAGAGAGACGGAACGGGTCGTTCTTGTCCTTTGCCTTTGCCATGACCTGATCGATGGTCATGCCGCTCTGCTGGATGCGGAGCAATGTTTCGAGCACAGCCTGGTTTGCACCACCGTGGAGTGGGCCCCACAGGGCGCAAATGCCTGCGCAGATAGAAGCGTAAAGGTTTGCCTGGGAGCTGCCCACCATACGGACGGTAGAAGTGGAGCAGTTCTGTTCGTGGTCGGCGTGAACGATGAGCAAGGTGTTCAGGGCCTTTTCCATAATCGGATCCGGGTGGTAAGGACGAGCCTTACTGCTGAACATCATGTTCAGGAAGTTACTGCAGTAACTGCGTTCTGCTTCCGGGTACACAAACGGTTCACCGATGCTTGCCTTGTAGGAGAAAGCTGCAATGGTGCGGATCTTGGAAATCAAGCCGGCGGTTGTGAGTTCGAAAGCACTGGCGATGTTTTCGTCGTCGTAGAAACGGGGGGTGAACAAACCCACGGCGTTCACGATGGAGCTCAAAATACCCATGGGGTGGGCGTTAGGCGGCATCTGACGGAAGAAGCTCAGCAGGTTTTCGTGGAGGAGGGCGTTCTCGGTAAGCAGCGTACGGAAATGGGTAAGCTGCTGCTGGGTGGGCAGTTCGCCATAGATCAGGAGCCATGCGGTTTCGGGGAAGGTGGCCTTTTCAGCCAAGTCTTCGATGGCGTAACCGCGATAGCGCAAGATGCCCTGTTCACCATTCACGTAGGTGATGGAGCTCTTGGTGCTACCGGTGTTCAGGTAGCCGTAATCCAGCGTAACAAGTCCAGATTCCTTGCGGAGCTTGGAAATGTCGAGACCGTGTTCGTTCTCAGTACCTTCGCAGACGGGGAGCTCGAAACTCTTTCCGCCGTAGTTCAGTATTGCGTTATCGGACATTGATCCTCCAGTTTCAGGCTTCAGGCCCCAGGTTCCAGTTCCCAGGATTGAAACCGTTGTTTGATTTCTTGCTCAAATTTACTAAGCAAAACTTATGCCATTATACTAAGAAGCAAAATCTTAGCACAATTCTCGAACCTCGAACCTCGCGCCTCGAACCTACTTCTGCAGGTCCTTTACAGCCTTGTAGATGTTGTCGAAGAGCTTGCCCAGCTTTTCGGTGGGCACTGCGGAGAAGGCCAGACGGATAAGGCCGCTCAGCATGATGGTGCCGGTGCTGTAATCCTTGATGAGCTTCTGACGGAGTTCTTCGGCATCAACGCCCTTCGGCTTTACGCACATGAAGTAACCGCTGTTGAACGGCATAGCTTCGAAGGCTTCTGCGTATTCCGGATGGGAAGCGAGGACTTCCTTGATGATGTCGTAGCGCTTCTTGAGGGTTGCGTACTTTTCAGCCTTCTGGTCGGCGTATTCGGCAGACTGGTAGGCGGCGAGAAGAATCTTCTGGCTGATGGACGGGCCGTTAGAGATGTTGCCACGGACGGTACCGGCGGCCTTGTCTTCCAGAGCCTTCAGCTGGGCGTCAGTTGCACCCTTGAAGCCAAAGCTCATGAAACCAACGCGGAAACCCCAGACGTAGTCTTCCTTGGTGGGGCCGTCCAGCTTCACAGCCAGCAAGTTTTCGTGGGCGTCGACAATTTTTGTAAAGAGGGATTCGCGAGTTACACCATCTTCGTAAACCAGGCCGAAATAGGCGTCGTCCATGAGGGCCACGACCTTGTTGCCGGCAGCGGCACATTCGGTGAGGATCTTAGCGATTTCCACAGCTTCGGTTTCGGTGGCGGTGTAACCGGTGGGGTTGTTGGGGAAGTTCAGGAGAACAACCTTCTTGTCGCTCTTGCCAGCTGCAAGGGCTGCCTTCAGGGCTTCAGTATCAAAACCGCCGTTCTTGAAGGTGTTGAAAGTCTTGATCTTTGCGCCGCGGGCGTTTTCGAAAACCAGTTCGTAGTTGTCCCAGTACAGGTCTGGAATGATGACTTCGTCACCGGCGTCCAGGAACATGTAACCGGCGCAGCTAATGGCGTGGGTCAGAGCGCAGGTGACCACCGGGTTACTGAAGTTCTTGGAGGCGAGGCTCGGGTTCTTCTTGATGACCTGTTCCTTCCAGGCCTTGCGCAGGTCCGGATTACCGAAGCTGGGGGCGTAGAGGAAGGACTGCTTGGGGAGATTCAGGGACTTGAGAACACAATCCAGAACCAGGGGGCTGCCGTCGTCTTCGAGAGCAGTACCGATGGTTGCGTTGATGTCGGAGCCCTTAGCTTCGGCACCCTGGCCAAGAATACCCTTGCGGGGGAAGAAGATGGCCTTGCCCTGTTCAGAGAGCATATCGAGAACCTTGCAGCCGTTTGCAGAAAGTTCGGCGTTCAAGGCAACTGCGAGAGGATTGTAGTTCATTTTTCGTGTCCTGTTGAAAAATTAGTTTAACCGGGGGCAATTTAGTTTTTTTTGACCCCACTCGCAAGGTACGGGAACGCTTCAAACTTGGCAAAATGTCCAAAAATTGGCCTAATTTTCCATAAATTGTATTACAGAAAATGAATGTAAGAAAAAAGGAATTTTTTCTACTTCACATTTTTTTCCAGCAGTCTGCTTTGGCCCGCATTTTCCAGAACGGTCATTTGCGAGATTGCAATTTGGTTCAATTTTACTAGGCGCTCTGACTGAGGCAAGCCTTCGTTAATCAAGACGGAATTTAGCGATTCCTTGTTGGAAAGTTCGCGTTTTACGGACCAGCCGAGCTGAGCCTGTTCGGCGGCCTTGAGACGCTGGAATTCATCAATGGCGATAAGCCCGATAGCGTTGGTGGATTCAATCCAATCCGAAACACTCATTACAAAATTTACCAAATACACTTTTGTGCACTATATAAATCTAACTACAAAATTTGAGGTTGGCAAGGCATTGGATAAAATTTCTCGGTAAGACCTAATTCAGCAATATCAAGCTTTTCAATATTTTCCAGAGTTTCAGCAAAACCTTCGCCAAGTTCTGTAGAGATCGACACAAAGGATTCAACATAGGTGTCAATCTTGTCGGCTTCAAAACCAGAAGCGGCATCCATCATCACTACCGACAAGGCGAGTGATGCGAAAACAGACTAGTCTGTTTTCATATCCGAGCCGCAGCGGGAGGCGCTTAGCGCAAACGGGGTTCAAGATTTTCGATTTTGAAGTTTTTCTTGGAGGTTCTCTTAGCCTTGGAGGACTTAGAAGAGGTGTTCTTGGAGGACTTACGAGAGTTGTTGTTCATTTTAGACATGAGATTAGCCTTTGGCATGCTCTTGCATACTTATTATTAAAAAGTTTGGGGAGATCCCAGGTATTCGCCTGGGATGACACGCACAACGGGAAGCCCTCTATGGAGGGTTCCCTAGATTAATTTTTTGGGGAGATCCCGGACTAAATCCGGGATGACAATAGGAGATTTTAAGGGGTTATTCCACCATTACACAACGAACGGACATTCCATAGGTTTTAAGATCGTTAGATCCATCTGGGCTGATGGAACCGATCATAACATAGCTTATGTAAGAATTTTTTTCTTCAGAGGAATGTTCTTCTGGGTAAAACCAAGCTGTTTCCTCATTTAAATACCTAAATTTTTCGCTATAGGGAGTTCTAAGTCCGGCCCCAACTAAAGAATAGCCGGAGGCATTAGAACCATTGAACACAGAAGAACGAAGGCCTTTTACGCCACTATCATTGTCTTCTGAAGTTAAAATGATCATGAAATCATTATATGTGAGCAATCTCCATCCTTCGGGGCAAATTCCCTGATGGTTCTTTTGAATCTTATCTGCACAGCTTTCGGTATTGCAACGGCTAGGCAAGTCCATCATTTCAGCCCACTGGTAAAGGGCTCCATACTGGTCGCAATATGTGGTATCATTTTTATAGCAATAACGTTCAAGCACGCCATCGTCGGCCTGATCATCGGCACCATTGACCATTGTACCAATGTTCAAGTTTTCGGCCATGACCGTTACAGAAGTAGTCACTTTATTAGTGTCCTTACCTGTAATGGTAATGTAGTAGTAGCTACGACCGTTGCGGGAATCAGTAAACTGTTTGTAACGGTTTCGATCAATGTAGAATCCGCCTTCTAAATCTCCAAAATGGTCGTACGGAACGTATTCGCTACTGGAGGAAGACTTGGCACTGGAGCTGCTGCTCTTTACAGAGCTGGAGGAAATTCCGCCAATTTGAGTCCATTCCCAATCACGATACTTCTTGTTATAGCTGCACTGAAATTCGCCTTGATCATCACGATACCAAGCCTTACCAATCTTTCCGTCAATAGACTCATTACAAGGATTCTGAAGGACATCTTCAGCCACATTCCATTCAAAATCATACTTGGAATTCTTTGACGAACTGGAGGAACCTTCTTGATTTTCGGTCGTTGACGAGGATGACGAGCTGGACTTTGCGCTAGAGCTAGAAGCAACAGAGGAGCTGCTCTTTGCTGTGCTGGAAGAGAATTCCTTCTTGGCACTGGAGCTGGAGCCTTCGCTGTCGCTAGAAACTACGCTGGACGAGGATTCGTCATCGTCGCCACCGGCATTGGTACCACCTTCGTCGCCACAGGCCCCAAAGAAAAGGCTCATGGTAAGCGCGGTCAACCATAGATATTTTTTCATGTGTTCTCCTAATTTAATCCCAAAATTTTTTCAGAATTTAATTTTTATAGGATTCGGCTCCGGGACCCAGGCGACATTATCACCAAATTCTGGGGCAAAATCCTAAAAAAAGCAAGCTCCAGGGCAAAGCCCCAGAGCTTTTTCAAAAAGATTACGCGTTGTTGGATTCTGCAGACGGTTTTGCAGGCTCGTTAAGACCAATTTCGATCTTACCGTACTTAGCTATACGTACCCAAAAATACACTGAATAAAAAAGCCCCGGGATTTTTCCCGGGGGTTGAACAAAAAATTTTATAGAGCGTTGATTTGATCTGGCGTAAGACCGGTGCATCTTGCAACTTTTTCCACAGAATCACCTTCAGCAAGCATGGCCTTGGCCAAACGACGTTTTTCATCGTCAACGCCTTTCTTGTAGCGCAGATTGAGTTCCTGTTCCAAAGTCATATAAGCCTTCTTTGTGGCGGGGTCCTTGCGGTATCTTTCCACAAGGTCATGGATTCGTTTCATCTTAACGGATTCATGCTTTTGCGTGGCGAAATACTGCATATACTCGCGAGTCGCCTTGTCGGTTACCTCGGAGTACTTCTTAAATATATAAAAGTTTTTGTAGCAGAGGTCACCCATCAAAATCCTGGGATTCGTCTCTTCACGATTTTGGAACTTATACACGGGCAAGCCCTTTCCGAAGATATCGTCCGGGCAGATGAACAAGATGTACTGTTCTTGAAGCTCGTCGTAACTTACGCCCTTGGCAAGGACATCCAGGTCGCACATTCCCTGGTAATAGCGTGCTCGCTTAGGGAGTTCACCGGTGTCGACCATCTGCAACTCGATATCGAAATAACGGCCTGGCTTAGAAACTCCCGATGCGTCAGAGATTTCCTCCTTCACAGCGACATCAAAGCGGACGCTTTTGTGGAAGGGATCCTCCTGTGTGGTGGCTTCGCCGACTACGGAAATCTTGTCGATGGAAATTTTCAGGACATCCTGCAAGAAATCCTTTGCCACATCCTCATTACTGAAGACCTTCGAGAACATGAAATTGTCGGTAATATTCAGCTCTTCGTACGGCTTTATTTTGTATTCGCCCATTTTTCCTCCATGTTAAAAGTTGCGTTTACTATTAACACGCAGGAAAGTTCCAAATAAGCACAGATTTTTATGAAAAATTTTGTTTGCGCTGGAGGGACTTGGAAAAATTTGATGAGTTGTTGTTCATTGAACGCCTGCGGCGTTAGCGGCGGCGGTCGCGACAACCACCTAAAGGTGGCCATGCCCACGTAAGTGCTGAAGCACTAAGTGGTCAAAGGTCGTTTAGCACGCTATTTAGACATGAGATTAGCCTTCGATACGCCTTTTGCGCATCATTATCATTTAAACTTGGGAATAGGAGCCCTCTATGGAGGGTTCCCTAGATTAATTTTTTGGGGGGATGTATTAGGAGATTGGAGTTATTCCACCTTTACACAACGGACGGAAAGGCCCGCTTTTTTGTATTCGCCCGAATCATTTCCCGGAAGAAAATTTCCGGTAGAAACAATCCCATTGGAATACGCACCAATATCGGGTTGATTACCAAACTCTACAGGATAAAACCAATAAGCACCTTCGCCAATATACTCAAAGTTTCCGTCCTTATTTTTTAGACCGCCACCCGTCAGTGAAAAACCAGAATAATTTGATCCACTAAACTGATAGGAAGAACGAAGGCCCTTGACACCATCATCATTGGTGTTCGCATGCAAAATGGTATAGAAATCATTGTAGGTCAACAAGCGCCAACCGGTCGGGCAAATTCCTTGGTGGTTTTCCTTAATCTGGTCTGCACAGCTCTTTGTGTTACATTCACTAGGCAAGGCCATCATTTCGGCCCACTGGTATAGGCCACCATAGCGATCGCAATTTGTGGTGTCATTTCTATAGCAGTAACGTTCAATCTTTTCATCATCATCCTGATTCCTAATACCACGGACCATTTCACCGACATTCAAGTTTTCGGCCATGACAGTCACAGAATTGTCTTTTCCACTAGTATCCTTGCCGGCAATGGTGATATAGTAGTAGCTACGACCATTACGTTCATCGGTAAACTGCTTATAGGCGTCTTTACCAACCTTGTATGATGCAGCCAAAGCAACAGAATGATCAAAGGGCACATATTCGCTGCTGCTGGAAGATGACTTTGCAGAGCTTGAAGATGACTTCGCGCTGGAGCTGCTGCTCTTGGCGGAGCTAGAAGAGGACTTGCTCTCCGAGCCTTGACACTGCGCCTCGGCAATGTCGATGCAAGCATCGCCGCTGCTCTCGGCTTGCGAGCCAATCACAGAGCTTGAGGAAGACTTAGCACTGGAACTAGAAGCAACAGAGCTGCTGCTCTTAACTGTGCTGGAAGAGGATTCCTTCTTGGCACTGGAGCTGGAGCCTTCGCTGTCGCTAGAAACTACGCTGGACGAGGATTCGTCATCGTCGCCACCGGCATTGGTACCACCTTCGTCGCCACAGGCCCCAAAGAAAAGGCTCATGGTAAGCGCGGTCAACCATAGATATTTTTTCATGTGTTCTCCTAATTTAATCCCAAAATTTTTTCAGAATTTAATTAAAAATTTATTCCTAGTGTTCCGCATTTCCCTTTCTCTAGCGGTATTCCTTTGCCTTGTTGTCGCTTAGGTGATCGCCTGAATTTCTTCTGCTGTGAAGGACTCGTGCGACTGTGATTGTCTGGGCCGCGTCAGTAACCCAGTAAAAGACGGAATAGCTGCTTACCACCAATTGACGATATTCGTGAGAAAGTGGTTTTAACGGTGTAAACAATGTTGCGGAATATGGAAATTCTCGAATTTTTTCCAGGTTGTCGGTTATTTCCGTAACGACCTTTATTGCCGTTTGCGGACTGCCTAAAGCTTCTGCAATGTACTTTGCAATTCCCTTTAGGTCGTTCAGGGCCAGGGGTAGGTATTCAACGGTATACATGGCGCCTAATCCTAGAACATGGCCTTGATTTCGTTAAGGACGCTTTTTGTGGAGTAGCGCTTCTTGGTTATTTCCGCCTCCCGTTCTGCTTCCTGTAGTTTATTCAAAATTTCGCACTGGAAAGCCAAGTTTTCAAAGGCCTCCATGCTGAGCACGACCATGTCGCCGTAGCCATTTTTTGTAAGGATCACGGGTTCGTCTGATTCGTGAACTTGACGCGAAATTTCGGCGAAATTGTTACGCAAATCAGAAACAGGGCGAATGTTTTTCATGAGTGCCTCCTTTGAATGGATGTACTTAATTTAGCATAATTATGCTAAGTCATCAAGAAGGCTGCTTTTCGTCCCACTTTTTTCAAAACTCGGGCTCTTTTTCTCCATACTTTTATATTTTTTCCATAGAATTTTTTAACTCTGGCGCCTTGTGACGCCTTATAAAAGGTCGCAATATGCAGATTGATTTGAATAACGTGGATTGGAAGACTCTCCCCTTCGGTTACTCCGACACCGATTACAACGTTCGTTGCTACTACCGCAATGGTCAGTGGGGCAAGATTGAAGTTTCCTCCGACAAGAACATCAGCATTCACATGGCAGCAACCTGCCTCCACTACGGTCAGGAAGGTTTCGAAGGCCTGAAGGCTTACACCGGCAAGGATGGCAAGGTCCGTCTGTTCCGCGTGGATGAAAACGCAAAGCGCATGCAGAGCACTGCAAACCGCGTTCTCATGGCTGTTCCGCCTATCGAACTTTTCCGCGAAATGGCTCACCTGGTCACCAAGCTGAACGCTCGCTTCGTTCCGCCCTATGGCCATGGCGCAACCCTTTACATCCGTCCGCTCCTCATCGGTACTGGCGCAGAAGTTGGCGTGAAGCCCGCTGACGAATACCTGTTCATGATGTTCGTCTGCCCGGTTGGCCCCTACTTCAAGGACGGCTTCAAGCCCGTTGACATGATGATCAGCCGTAACTACGACCGCGCCGCTCCTCAGGGTACCGGTACTGTCAAGGTTGGCGGTAACTACGCAGCTTCCCTCCAGTCTCTTGCCGAAGCCAAGAAGTTGGGCTACTCCAGCACCATCTATCTGGATGCCAAGGAAAAGAAGTACATCGACGAATGCGGTCCGGCAAACTTCTTCGGTATCAAGGGCAAGTCCTACATTACCCCGAAGTCCGAATCCATCTTGCCGTCTATCACCAACAAGAGCTTGCAGCAGCTGGCTGAATACCTTGGCTACACTGTTGAAAAGCGTCCGGTGGCTTTCGAAGAACTGACTGAATTCTCTGAAACTGCAGAATGCGGTACCGCAGCTGTGATTACCCCGATCAAGAAGATCGTGGACCCCGTTGCCGGCAAGGAATTCACCTACGGCGATGGCAAGAATCCGGGCCCTGTCTGCACCGAACTCTTCACCAAGTACACCGCTATCCAGTTCGGCGAAGCTGAAGACCCGTTCGGCTGGACTGAAGTGGTCGACCTGTAATAGGCTCGAGGCTCGAGGTTCCAGGTTCGAGGCTCCAGAGTTGGGGCTCCTGGCCTAAGGAATTCTCAAAAATTTAGAAGCCCGCGATGCACGTCGCGGGCTTCAAATTGCAAAAATCGAAGAACCTGCGATTTATTTCGTGGGTTCTTTTTTGTATACAGTTTTTACATAAGTTGAATTGGATTTGCCGAGGTCATAATCTATTTTTTAATGCAAGGGTATGTGTTTTGGGTCTCTTGGAGAGGTCTTTATGAAGAAAATTTTTACTGCAGTTTCCGCAGTTTTTCTGGCAGCAAGTCTTTCTCATGCTGTCCTTGAAATCCCGAACGCTCAGCCGAAAATGGATGCCGCCTACTGGAACCCGGTTCTTGACAAGACCTGGGAAGGCATGAAAAAGAGAATGATCGACCCGTACCGCAACGGTTTTGCCGGCGGCCAGGTTCATCGTCCGAAGAGCGAATATCCTGGTGACGCCGTTTCTGAATCTGTGGGCTACGGTATGCTGGTGGCCCTGTATGCCGACGACCAGAAGTCTTTCAACGAAATGTTTGATGCCAGCTACAAGAGCATGTGGCAGGGTTGCTATCTGGATTGGCAGTTGCTTCCGCCGGATGGTAAAAAGAGTAGGGGTGCCGCAACAGACGCTGAAGAAGATGTGGCTCTCGCCTTGATTTTTGCTGACAAGCTTGTGAATGCAGGCAAGTGGCAACCGTATTCTGGCTCTGTTCCCAACGGTTACCAGGGACACGCAAAAAAGATTCTTGGTTGCATGTGGGAAACAGAACAAATTACCTATCAGGGTACTGTTGCTCCGGGCGCTGGCTGGGGTGGCGAGAACTTTGCTAATGTAGGTTATTTCTCTCCCGCCTGGTACAAGATTTTTGCTGACTTCGATAATAGCCACGACTGGAAGAAGGTTGTTGATCGTAGCTATGAAATCATCGGAAACAGTCCGGCTTACAGCTTGGGCATGGTTCCCGACTGGATGAAACCGAATGGTGAATATGCCGGTTCCCTTGGCTACAATGCTTACTTTGAAGGCAAGGCATTCTTTAAGGATGCAATCCGCGTCTTGTGGCGTGTGGCTTTGGACGCCATCTGGTTTGATGATTCTCGTGCAAAGGCTTTCCTGAACAATTCCATGAAGTTCATCAATGGCAAGGGTGGTGCCGCTGCTGCTAACTTCTACCAGATGAATGGAGAACTTTTGCCTGCAGATGATGTGTGGAAAGATATGATGGCAGGAACCATTACCCGTCATCGTCGTGAACATAGCCAGATGACCATCGGTATGTGGATGACCGCTGCTGCCGCCGTTGGTACTGTTGATGATCGTGCCTCCTTCAGCGTAGAAATGGATAAGTTCTACGACAAGGGAAATGCGGATTACTTTGGTCTGGCTGTGGACACCAGCGGTATGGAGGAGGATACCCTTCATAATGAAATGTACTTTGACCAGTTCCTTGCTTGGTTCGGTGTTTCCTTGATGACTGGCGTTATGAACAACATTGTGGAGAATATCGACCATCCCAAGGCAAATGTGGTTGGCGACTCCTCCATTTTGCTGAGACCTGCCGTTGTGCCTGAGGATACTATTCCCGCAGCCTTGCTCCCGGAAATGGCTTCTAAGGAATTTCGAATGGAACGTATTGAAAACGGCGTCTCCTTCACTGCCGCTCAGCCGGCCCTGTGGTCTGTCTTCGACCTTCATGGCAACCTGCTGATGAGTGCCAAGGGCAATTCCGTGAAGTTCGTTTCTGAAACCAAGGGCCTCTATGTGGTTCGTGCCAACTTTGCCGACGGTAGTTCGCTTGTTCGTAAAGTAAAGTTGCACTAGACTAGTTTTCTTGAAAGTTTTGAAAATCCGGCAGGAAACTGCCGGATTTTTGTTTTTTAACGAATTTATGCAAAAATGGGCCTTTTTGTAGCAGTTTTAAAATCTTTACATTAGAGCCGTAAATTACTATCTTTGCGCGCGAAAAACGCCGGGTTCCCCCGCGCAATACACAAGGAGAAAATCATGACCTTCGAAGAAAAGGCTCTCGCATACCACGCCAATGGTAAGCCGGGTAAGATTGAAGTCGTTCCCACCAAGCCCTATAGCACCCAGACCGACCTTGGTTTGGCCTACACTCCGGGCGTTGCTGTTCCCTGTTTGGAAATTGAAAAGAATCCGGAAGCCGCTTATGACTACACCGGCAAGGGCAACTTGGTTGCTGTTATTTCCAACGGTACTGCAGTTTTGGGCCTTGGCGACATTGGCGCCGTCAGCGGCAAGCCTGTGATGGAAGGTAAGGGCCTCCTGTTTAAGATTTACGCTGGTGTGGATGTTTTCGATATCGAAGTCAACGAAAAGGACCCGAAGAAGTTTATCGAAATCGTGAAGGGCATCGCTCCTACCTTCGGCGGCATCAACCTGGAAGACATCAAGGCTCCGGAATGCTTCGAAATCGAAGAAACCCTGAAGAAGGAATTGGACATCCCCGTGATGCACGATGACCAGCACGGTACCGCCATTATTTCCAGCGCTGCTTTGATCAACGCTCTGGATATCGCCGGCAAGGACATCGACAAGATTAAGCTGGTGGTGAACGGCGCAGGTGCTGCTGCTGTGGCTTGCACCAAGCTGTACCTCTCCTTGGGCGTCAAGAAGGAAAACGTGGTGATGCTGGATTCCAAGGGCGTCATCTACAAGGGCCGTGGCAAGCTTACCCCGGAAAAGGAATTCTTCGCCACCGAACGTACCGACGTGAAGACTCTGGAAGAAGCCATCAAGGGTGCAGACATGTTCCTTGGCCTTTCCAAGCCCAACATCCTCACCAAGGAAATGATCCAGTCCATGGCTGCAAATCCGATTGTGTTTGCTCTCGCAAACCCGACCCCGGAAGTTTCCTACGATGTTGCAACCTCCGCTCGTGAAGACGTAATCTTCGCCACCGGCCGTTCCGACTATCCCAACCAGGTGAACAACGTTATCGGCTTCCCCTACATTTTCCGCGGTGCTCTGGACGTTCGCGCAACTGCTATTAACGAACACATGAAGCACGCTGCAGTCCGCGCTATTGCAGCTCTCGCTCGCAAGCCGGTGCCCGATGTGGTGAACATTGCTTACAACTCCGAACGCTTCAGCTTCGGCCGTAAGTACATCATCCCCAAGCCGCTGGATCCGCGCCTCTTGACCGACGTTTCTATTGCTGTGGCCAAGGCTGCAATCGAAAGCGGTGTTGCCCGTAAGGAAATCAAGGACTGGGACGCTTACGCAGACAGCCTCCGCGATATGATGGGCTACGACAACAAGCTGATCCGTGAATACGAAAACATGGCTCGTAGTAACCCGAAGCGTGTGGTATTCACCGAAGGCCTTAGTGTCAACATGATCAAGGCCGCTATCCAGGCCAAGGACGAAGGCATTGCATTCCCGATCCTTTTGGGTAACCCGGATCGCATCAAGGAACTTGCCGCTCTCGAAAAGCTGGATGTTACCGGTATCGAAATTGTGAACCCCCGTTCTCCGGAAGAATACAAGCGTCGCATGAAGTTCGCTGAAATGTACGCTGCTGAAAACGGCCGTAACGGCGAAACCTTCGAAAAGGCTGCCTACGAAATGCCGGAACACAACCACTTCGGTATGATGATGGTGAAGACCGGCGACGCAGATGCTTTGATCTCTGGTTCCAACAGCTCCTTCGCAACCAACATTGGTCTTGCCAAGAAGATGATCGGCATCCGCGAAGACTACAAGCACTTCGGCGCTCTCCACATTCTCTCTACCAAGAAGGGAACTTTCTTCCTGGCAGACACCTTGGTGAACCGCGACCCGGATACCGAAACCCTCGTGGACATCGCCAAGCTCACTCACGACGCCGTGAAGTTCTTTGCTCACGAACCGGTGATGGCAATGCTTTCCTATGGTAACTTTGGTGCTGACAAAAATTCTTCTCTGGGTACCGCAGGTAGCGTCCGTGACGCCGTGAAGATCCTTCACGAACAGTATCCGGATTATGCCGTGGATGGCGAAATGCAGGTGAACGTGGCCTTGAACAAGGACCTTCGCGACAAGAAGTATCCGTTCAACACCATCAAGGGCCAGGACGTGAACACTCTCATCTTCCCGTGCCTCTCCTCTGCAAACACCACCTACAGAATGCTCCTGGAAATGGGCGTTGGCGAATCCATCGGTCCTGTACAGATGGGCTTGAAGAAGCCGATTCACTTCACCGACTCCGAAGCTTCTGTCCATGACATCTTCAACCTGACTGTTGCCGCCGTCATCGACGCAATTGTGCAAGAGAGAATTGACAAGGCTCGTCCGGTTAAGTAACTGGTGTGGCTCGTCTGCGATTTTGAATATCGCAGGCTTGAGCAGCAAGTGAACCAAAAAACATGAAGGGCTGTACCTCAGAAGGTACAGCTCTTTTTCTTTTTATTTCCGTATGCTTTGTCCGAGGGGGTTGACTAGCCTGGATGTTCGGTTTCGAGGTGTTGATTCTTTAAAGAATACACCGGAACCTCGGTGAATATTGACGATGAGTTTGGGTGCGTTTTTACCGGATGCTACAGCACTAGGCTTGATGGTGCTAGGGCCTGTTTCGTTGCCTGGGGCGGTGGAGGGGGCCAAACCTCCCACGGCAATTCCTTCGCACTTCATTTCCTTGTTGTCGTTGAAGTCCATGAACGTCACCTTGGTGCCGTCCTCTTTCCACAGGATAATGTTGTCCAGTTCCAGGGAGGCATCCACATCTACGCCTTGAACATTGATGCCGATGGCTACTACCTTGGAAATGTCTTCAAAATCCATGCCCGGTTCCGAGGAGCCATCAAAGGCGATCTTGATATTCTGCCATTCTCCG
Source organism: Fibrobacter sp. (assembly GCA_024399065.1). NCBI lineage: Bacteria > Pseudomonadati > Fibrobacterota > Fibrobacteria > Fibrobacterales > Fibrobacteraceae > Fibrobacter > Fibrobacter sp. Next base: position 17,706 of record JAKSIB010000035.1, read on the forward strand.
GTAAAATCATTGAAGTCTCCCAGATTTACCTGGTTCCATTTCCAATCTGCGGACATGTTGAATAGGGTTACTCCAGACCATGAACTGCTGGATCCCTTGAACTTGATGTCAAAGGACATGGCTGTATATTGGCTCCAGTCCTGGGCGGCAAAGCCGTAGCTAAGAGTTCCTGTTTCTGCGGTGTCGCTTTGGGCTTTGTAAATCACCTTCATTTCACGATCGCTATTATCCAAGCTCTTTTCTACAAGGGCGTCGATGGAGTTGCCTTCGAACTTGGGCAAACCATAAGCGGCACGCATGGCGTTCAGACTTTCGTAATCCAGGATGCCGCGGTTCTTGTTTCTGCGGATGATGGTCATGTTGCCGTTGCCTTCGTCACCGGTATCCCAGATGCAAGGGACAAATCCGTACTTCTTGGAAAGTTCCGCAATTCTGCCGTAGTAGTCGGCGCGAGACTTCAGATGCAATCGAAGGTCTTCGCCTTTCAATTCAAGACGCTTGATGACGCCGAATTCACCGATGACCATAGGAATGTCCTTGAAATCTTCTCCTAGCATGGCGAAGACGGAATCCACGTATTCGGGGCTGGCGTAGGCGCCTTTCTTAACATTGTGAGCGACATCTGTGGTGGAGTAGTTGCCTTCGCCCCAGTAACGCACGGTGTTGCCCCAGTCAGCATCCTGTTCCATCAAGGCGAACGTATAGGGATAGAAGTGGAATTCTCCCATCATGTAGTCGGTGCCGGCAGGGTCTGCGGGAAAGTTTCCCTTCAAGTAATTGTGAGCCTTGTTCTCGTCGGTGTCGGGTGCCTGCACGATGATGGTGCGTGTAGCGTTGTTACCGCCGGAACTGCGAACGGCCTTGATCATGGTCTCGTGATAGGCTTTCAGTGTGTTGGCGTTGTCCTGTTTCAGTCCGTCGCCACTTTCGCCGGGCTCGTTGGTGCTGGCGAACAGCAGATGTTCATCGTAATCCTTGAACTTGGCGGCAATCTGCTCCCAGTAGGATTTTTGGCGGGCATTGATCTTTTCGTCTACGGAAGTTCCGATATGGTCTTCCAGCCAGCCGTTATCCCAGTGGATGTTGAGGATGGCATACATGTCTCGCTTGACTACGTAATCTACCACGGTCTTTACGGAATCCTGCCAGGCGGCATTAATGGTGTTCTCGTCTCCGTCAGGAGTATAAAGTGTCCAGTTGGAATCTACGGCGATGGCGTTGGAATGGCTGTACCAGGCGCAGGGAATGCGGACCGTGTTGAAACCTGCGGCCTTGACGGAATCGATCAGCTCCTGGGTGGGAAAATCGTTTCCCCAGGCGGATGGGTTCATGGGAACTTCCAGCGTGTTTCCGATGTTGTAACCCATTCCCATTTTCGCGAAGACTTCTTTTGCTGTGGGAAGTGCATTGGCTGAACTAAATAGTAGGCCAATGCAGCAGGGAATGCTGAAAATTCTTTTGAAATTCATCGGAAGATCCTTTGTTTTTTGTCTTTCCATAAACTATTCTAAAAAAAGAAAAAACTTTTGGAAAATTTCAAAGAGCAATGTATTTCGATGTTTTTTTCGCAACAAAAAAGTCCCCGGCATTGTGCCGGGGGCTTTTTTTGACAGGAACACTCGGCCCTGTTATTCCCGCAGAGATAGCGCGGGTCCTACACCAAATTTTACTTCAGGATAACCTTCTGGGTCTGCATCTGGCTGCCCTGCTTGATGATGAGCATTGCGGGGCCGCGGTATGCTGCCTTCAGCTGAACGGTGTTGCTTCCCTTGCGGGTGGTGAAGTTCTGGCTTGCGATGACCTGGCCGAGACCGTTAACAAGCTTTGCGGTGGCAGAGACTGCTTCGGTTGCGGAGAAGGTTGCGTTTACAAAGCCCTGCTGAACGTTCACGAACATCTTGCTTGCGGAGGCGACAACCGGCTTGATGGCGGATGAGCCTGAATTCGGGGCGGTGGAGGTGACTCGGGTTGCGCTTGCGATACCATCGGTTTCTGCGCCCAGCTTCTTGTCGAAGTCTGCAAGAACAACGGCGGAACCGTCGGCCTTGATCAAACGGATGTTGTCGAAGTCAATCTTGCCCTTGAGCTGAGTTCCGTAGAGGTTGAAACCGAATGCGTTGACAGCTGCCTTGTTTTCGATGTCAAGACCGTCAGCATCCAATGTTACAGTGTAAGTTGCCCAGCCAGCATCGAGATCGCTTGCGGCAAAGTTGTAATCACTCCATGCCCAATCATCGCCGCTCATGGCGAACAGGCTCAAAGTCATCCAGGTGACATCGTCTACTGGACCTGTTGCTTCTACATCGATCTTTGCCTGGAAAGAAATTGCAGTGTAGTTGGACCAGTTCTTACTTGTGACATTGAAACGGAGTGTTCCCACTTCACTGGAGTCGCTGGTGACGGTGTTGTAGGTAACTTCGAGCATCTTGTTGCTTTCATCGAGGCTTGCATTTACCAGGGCGTCGATGGAATTGCCTTCGATAGCGGTCATGCCGTATGCGGCACGCATGGCGTTCAGGGTTTCGTAGTCGGTAATGTCGCCGACGTTACCGCCGAACTTCTTGGTCTGGCGACGGACGATGGTAAAGTTGCCGTTGCCTTCGTCACCGGTATCCCAAACGCAGGGAATGATGCCGCTTGCCTTTGCTACCTTGGCCACTTCGCCGTACCAGGCGGCACGACCTTCAAGATGAAGTTTCAGGTTTGCACCGGTAAGTGCGTCGAGACGCTTGACTGCACCCATTTCGCCGATTACAACAGGAATGCCCTTGTCGCAGAACATGGTCTTCAGTTCACCGAAGGCCTTGGCAATCTGCTTGGGAGTGCCCAGAGCCTGATCGTCGATAGACTTGGAATAAACGTTCCAGCCCATGTTATGAGTCTTGTCGGTGGAGCTGGGCATGTCGTAGTAGTAATAATACTGGGTGCCCCAGTCTTCATCAGCAGTCATCAGGGAGTACTGATACGGATAGTAGTGGACTTCCGCCATGATGTAGCCGGCGCCTGCGGGGTCGGTGGGCATGTTACTGCTCAGGAGCGGAGCCTTGTCAATTTCAGTACGGGGAGCCTGAACAATGATAGTACGGGTGGCATTGTTGCCTCCAGCTGCGCGAACACTCTTGATGCATGCTTCGTGGAAAGACTTCAGGACCTTCATACGATTTTCATCGAAGCCCCACTGGCCTCCATCAGTACCGCCTTCGAACCACGGGTCATTAACGCCCGGTTCGTTGGCGGATGCAAAAATCAGGTGTTCGTCATAGGCGGCGAACTTGGTTGCAATCTGCTTCCAGTAGCTTTCCTGCTTGGCGGCTACGGTTGCTGCAGAACTGTTTACTTCGCCAGTCTTGTCATAACCCATGCCGTCAAAGACGTGGTCTTCCAGCCAACCGTTATCCCAGTGGCTGTTCAGCATAGCATACATGCCTTCGCCAATTACGAGGTCGACGACGGTCTTTACGGAGTCCAGCCAGCCGGCGTTGATGGTGCCGTTGGATGCGTGGGAGTCCCAGGCGCAAGGGATACGGACGGTGTTGAAACCGGCTGCCTTGATGGCCTTTACATATTCAGCTGTGGGGAAATCGTTGCCCCATGCGGTGGGGTTCCCCGGCACTTCCATGGTGTTGCCGATGTTGTAGCCGAGGCCCATATCAGCAACCAAGTCGGTTGCCTTAGGAAGGGCGAATGCGCTGGTGGCGGCGAGGCCGAATGCGCAGGTGAGGCCGAAAAGATTCTTGAAATTCATTAGGAGGACTCCTTTTGTTTACCTAATCCGTAATTACTCATCTATAAACTACTTTGAAAATGGCTCTCTGTACTTAAATATTTAAAAAGCCAATGAAAATGTGATGAAAAATTCACAACGCCTGTAAGTGGCGAAATTTTGCTAAAAACGCCATTTTTTATTCAAGTGTTGAAAAAATCATAATAAAAAGGACCCTAAAAAGGGCCCTTTTCGTGGTTCCAAAATGGAATAGAACGAAGTTTTACTTGATGCTTACTCGGAGGGTCTTAAGACCGCTCTTGGCAATGTATGTTCCCTGACGTAGTCCTGCCAAACTCATGGTTGCCTGGGAGGAAATGGCGCGGACTTCGCGAATCATGTTGCCATTCATGTCGAACAACTGGATGGTTGCACGGTCGCCCTGGGCCATAAGCATGTTGCCCTGGCGAGAGAGGGTTGCCTTTGCGACTTGCGTTTCGTTAAAGCCCATGTCCGGGTCAAAAGAACTGCTGGAGTTAACGGGAACAACCGGCATGCAGTATTCTGTAATTCCCATGGCGCAAAGGGCTTCGTGCGTGTATCCGCATTCCGGAATCAGGGCGTCGCAAGGGGGCTGGTCGATTTTTACGCTGCTGGAACTTGCCTCTTGCTGGGAGGAACTTGACTTTTCAGAGCTGCTGGAACTGGATTGAACCGGCTGCACGCTGGAAGAGCTTGCCACGGAGCTGCTGGAGTTCTGAATCGGGGTACTGCCCGGAATCAATCTTTCCGTGTGGGTGACGCCCTTGTTCACGTAGTTTCCTAGACCGTAAACGCCGCGCATGGCGTTGATGATTTCCGGTTCCACCACCTTGCCCATGGGACCGCCGAACTTGTTGGTCTGACGACGGATGTAGGCCATGTTGTCGTAGCTGGCGCCTTCGTTACCCATGTCCCAGACGATGGGAGTAAGGCCGTAGTTCTTTGCCGCAGTTACAACGTCCTTGTGCCACTGGATGCGGCCCTTGCGGTGCAGTTCCAGGTCGGAACCGGAGAGTTCCGGAGAACGGTACAGGGAGCCGAATTCTCCGATTATGACGGGGTAACCCTTGTCCACGTAGTTGGACTTCATCTTGGCAAACTGTGCGTTGGGGAATCCGATGCCAGCCTGGTCCTTGTCGACGGAATTTGCCCAGCAGTTGAAACCTGCATTTCGTGTGGGCTCGCTGGGCTTTTGGTAGTCGCCATAGTAGTACTGCACCTGGATATCGCCGTTAGGACAGTTCCAGTTCTGGGAGCTGGTCATAAGCACATACTGGTAGGGACCGTAGAAGTGGACTTCGAACATGAGATGGCCAGAAACCTTGTCCTTGGGGAAGATGCTTGTGGGGGCAAATTCTACGGACTTGTCGATGTCGGTCTGTAAGCCCTGAATAATCAAGGTACGGGTGGCGTTATTGCCGCCGGTGGCGCGGACTGCGTCAATAAAGGTCTGGTAATAGCCCATGAGAACCTGGGCGTGCTGGCTTGTCCAGGAGAGACCCTGCTGGCCTTCGCCCGGTTCGTTGGCGCCTGCAAAAAGAAGATGTTCGTCGTAGTTCTTGAACTTGTTGGCAATCTGGGTCCAGTAGTTCTTCATCTTGGTATCGACGGTGTTGTCTTTGTAGGTTGCCATCTTGGTCTGGAACCAGCCGCCTTCACCTTCGTGATGGATGTTAAGCACCACGTACAGTTCGTTACGTAGGGCGTAATCCACCACGGTCTTTACGGAATCCAGCCAGGTTTCGGTAATCTTGCCGTTCTGGGTATGGGAATCCCAAGCGCAGGGGATGCGGACTGTGTTGAAACCGGCTGCCTTGATGGAGTCCAGCAATGCCTGGGTGGGATAGGGGTTGCCCCATCCGGTGGGATCATTGGGCACTTCCATGGAGTTTCCGATATTGTAACCCATGCCCATGTTCTTCTGAACTTGAGCGGCTGTCGGTAAATCTGCAAATGCAGCAGTTGCCATGGCGCCTGCGAACATCAACCCAAACATCGTTTTTTTCATATTGGTCCTTTACGAAAAGATCCAAAACACCGACTATAATATATACCGAAAGAAAACGACTGTCAAAAATAAGTGCCGCGGCGGAGAAAAGCAGTTGTGTTTTTTTCAACGAACGTAAACGCCTTGTTACTAAATCGCGAAAAATCGAAAAAAAGCCGGCAATTGCTTGTCGGCTTCTTTGGTTAGGGGTATTGAAATTTATTTCAAATTCACGCGAAGAGTGTTGTTGCCGCTCTTGGCGATGTAGCTGCCTGCTCGAATTCCGGCCAAATCCAAGGAGGCGGAGCCAGAGTGGCCGCGAACTTCTCGAATCAGGTTGCCGTTCAGGTCGAAAAGGCGGATGGAGGCGCGGGTTCCTTGAGCGACCAGCATATTGCCTTGGCGGGTGAGGCTTTGCAGCCCTTGTTTTTTCGCGATAGCCTTGATGGCGGTTGTAGTCGCCTTGACACTTTCGGTTGCAACCAAGGACTTTGCGGTGATGCCTCCGCCAACGTTCTTGGCGCCAATCAGGTTAAAGTCCAGGGTGTCTGCGGTGCCGTCGGTGTTCTTGAAGATAATCCAATCCACATAGACGTCGCCGGTGTAGCCCAGAGTGTATATCTGCAGTCCCATGAATACAATGTTTGTGGGATTACCCGGAACCATCAGGTTGCTGCCGCTTTCTCCTGTGGTGGCGACCTTAACCTCGTAGGTGTTCCAGGTGCCCAGCTCAACTTCTCCGAGGCCTGCTTCCTGCCAGTTCCAGTCGGCGCCGTCCATGGTAACCAAGTTGGGAGCGATAAAGCCGAAATCTTCGCCCACCTTGGAAATGGTTCCGTCAAAGAATGCCCGAATAGAGACGCTGGAAATTTTGCTCCAGTCCTTGGGAACGCTGGAAAATTCGATTTGACCGTATGTACTGTCTGCAATGGTGAATTCTGCCTTGATGGACTTGTCTGTATCGGTGCTGATGACCGGATTGCTGCTTCCGTCAAGGTTTGGCATGCCATAGACATTTCGCATGGCGTTCATGACTTCCGGGTCAAAGACGGATCCGTCGGGATCTGACTGACGGCGGATGATGGTCATGTGGTTCTCGCCTTCGTGACCGGTATCCCAGGCGATGGGGACCACCTTGTTGTCGAAGGCGGCCTGGGCTACGGCCTTGTACCAGCCGATACGTCCTTTGCGGTGGCGCTTGTAGTCATCGCCTTTCAGAATGCCCAGTCGGTCGTTGGCACCGAATTCACCGATGATGACCGGAATGCCCTTGTCCACATAGTTGGTCTTCATTTTCTTGAAAGCCACCTGCATGTCGTTTGCGCTACAGGGGGTGCCCATGGCGTTTCCCCACGGATTGTAACCGCAGTTGTGAACGATGTCTGCGCCGGTGGCGTAGTTTTCCTCGCCCCAGTAGTATTGCGGTTCCACGATGGCGCCCCAGTTGACAGGCTCGCCTACGATGGTGTAGGGGGACGGATCGTAGTAGTGGACTTCGAACATCATGCGGTTTGCGATAACGTCGTTAGGCATCATGCTTGCGGGGTAGGCTTCCACGGAGCGGTCGATGCTGGTGGAAGGACCTTGGATAATCAAGGTTCGGCTGGCGTTGTTGCCGCCGGTGGCGCGCACTGCATCTACGAATGTCTGGTGATATCCCTGAAGAATCTTGGATTCGTTCTTGTAGTTATCGTCTGTGGTGGCGGGCTCGTTGGCGCTTGCGAAAAGAAGCTTTTCGTCGTAGTCCTTGAAACGCTTTGCAATCTGGGTCCAGTAGGCTTTCTGCTTGGCGTTGACTTCGGTCTTCTTGTCGTCTTTCAGGTTTTCTTCCAGCCAGCCGCCGTCCCAATGAATGTTCAAAACGGTGTAGAGGCCAGCCTTGACGCAATAGTCTACAACGGTCTGGACAGAGTCCATCCAGCTTTCGTTAATGACGCTGTTTGTGGCGTGGGAATCCCAGGCGCAGGGAATGCGGATGGTGTTAAAGCCAGCGGCCTTAACGCCCTTGATATAAGCCTCTGTTGGGAACTTGTTTCCCCAGAGGGTGGGATTCCCGGGGACTTCCATTGTGTTCCCGATATTGATTCCCAAACCCATTTTTTCAAAGATTTGCTGGGCGGTAGGCAGGTCTGCAGCGAAGGCAGAAGACATGGTTGCTGCGGAAAGGACAGCTAAAAATTTGGACGTTTTGGTCCAGTGTTTAAATGAATACATCACAACTCCCTTTTTAACACCGACCATAATATAAGTTTTGGAAGATACGGGCGCATATAAAAATTTTTCAAAATTCATTGACAAAAAATCAATAAAAAACTCAAAACTATGACAAGTGTATTATTGCTCGGCACGAAAAAAGCCCCGTCGGGATAGACGGAGCCATGTTGTTGTTGCACAAAATGGTGCTTGAATTTGACTTCGCGAAGTTTAGTGAGCCATCTGGCTGCCAATAATCACGATGGCATTGCAGACCACCAGCAATCCGATGATCAAAAGGATGGCGGTCTTGGTGGACATTTTCTTCTTGGGTTCGTTTGCCATATTTTTCCTCTTTTGGGGTGGGCGCGCTTGGGCTCGGTTCAATGGGTTAATGTGCAATAAGCCAGTTTTCGCCGAAACCGACGCTGGCGACTAATGGTACCTGGAGCTGCATGGCGTTTTCCATTTCGGATTTTACCATGGCGCTCAGTTCCTCGACGCGGTCCTTGGGGCATTCAAATACAAGTTCGTCGTGAACCTGCAGCATCATGCGGAGGGGGAGTTGTTCGTCGTTGATGTGTTTCTGGATGCGGATCATGGCGATCTTGATGAGGTCGGCGGCACTGCCCTGCACGGGGGTGTTCACAGCCATGCGTTCTGCCATCTGGGATTCCATGCGGTCGGAACTGTCGATGCCTGCGATGTAGCGGCGGCGACCTGTAAGGGTTTCTACGTAACCGTCGCGGTGGGCTGTTGCCTTGGTGCTTTCGATAAAGTCTTGAACGCCCTGGTACATGTCGAAGTAGCCGGTAATAAAGTCCTTGGCCTGGCCCATGGGAATTTTCAGGTCGCGGCTGAGGCGGAAGGCGGTCATGCCGTAAAGTACGCCGAAGTTCACCACCTTGGCGTCGCGGCGCATGTCGCTGGTGACGTTTTCCAGAGGTACGCCGTAAATCGCCGCCGCGGTGCGGGCGTGAATGTCGATGCCGTTCTTGTAGGAATCGATGAGGGCCTGGTCTCCACTCAAGTGCGCCAGCATACGCAATTCAATCTGGGAGTAGTCCACAGCGAGAATGACGTTGTCCGGATTCTGCGGGACGAATGCGGCGCGGATTTTTTTGCCCAAGTCGCTACGAACAGGAATGTTCTGCAGGTTGGGATCGCGACTGCTCAAGCGGCCCGTTGCTGTACCCCATTGGATAAAGCTGGTGTGAATGCGCTTGGTCTCGGGGTTCACTAGGGTGGGAAGCACCGAGATGTAGGTGCTTTGCATCTTCTTCAGTTCGCGGTATTCGATGATGGAGAAAACGATGGGGTGGGCGGTCTTGAAACTCAGTTCCTCAAGGACGGCGGCGTCGGTACTGCGCTTCTTGATTTCGGGCAGGCCCAGGGTGTCGAAAAGAACTTCGCCCAACTGCTTGGGGCTTCCGATGTTGAATTCGCAACCGGCCATGTCGCAGATTTCTTTTTCAAGATTTTCAATGCGGCGTTGCAGTTCCTGTTCCAAACGCTTTAGGGTAGGAACGTCGATGGCTATGCCCTCGGATTCCATCTGGAAAAGAACTTTCAGCAAAGGCATTTCCTGGTTGAAGAAATACTTTTCGTAGTCCAATTTCTGAAGTTCCTTTTGGAGGGGCGCCCACAAACGCAAGGTGTAAACCGCGTCTTCGGCGCCGTATTCGGTGGCCTCGGGAACGCGGGTGCGGTTGAAGGTAATCTGGCTCTTGCCGCGGCCAATGAGATTCTCGATGGGAATCATTTCGTGTTGCAGCTTCTGCATCACCATGTTGTCAAGGCCAAGTCCTGTGGCGCCCGGAGAAAGCATCCAGGCGGCGATCAGGGTGTCTACAATGTTTGCCTTTTCAATTTGAGCGATGGTCAAGCCGAATGCTCGTGCCAAAACATGAAGGTCAAATTTTGCATTATGGAAAACGAAGGTGTGTTTCTCGTCCCAGAATTCGATGAACCAGTTCTTGACCAGGTTCACGTCGAAGTTTCCGTTCTTGCCCGCGGGGAGCGGGAACCCGATTTCATCGGTGTGATTCAAGGGAATGTAGTAACCCTTGCTTACGGTGGCCGCGCTATTCTCAGCCGAATCCTCGGTGGGGTCAGCAGCAGCTAGGCACAAGCCCACGATGTTGCATTGCATGGGGTCAAGGCCGTCGGTTTCCGTATCTACGCCAATCAAGTTAGATGCCGCAAATTCTGCCTTCATCTGTTCGAAGATTTCATTGGAATCTACGCAAATGTAGGTGGGCGGAACATCTTTCGGTAGGTCAAAGTCTGCGCTGACAACTTCTGCGGCAGCTCCGTCTACGGCGCTTGCGGAATCGGAACCCTCGCTCTTCACAAACCCTGTCTTGCTGGGAATGTTCTCCAGCAAACGCAACAGGCTGTTGATTTCGTGCTCCTTGAACATTTCTGCCAAGGTGTCTACGTGAATGCCGTTGTATTCCAGTGCGTCCAGGTTTCCACTGAAAGCTCGCTTGGTCTGCAAGGTTACAAGTTCGCGGCTCAGGAATGCCTGTTCGCGGTTGTTTGCCAAATTGTCGTGCAAACCTTTCTTCTTGATGTTATCGATGTTGGCGTAAATGTTGTCCATGTCGCCGTATTCTTCAAGAAGGGTAATGGCGGTCTTGGGGCCAACCTTCGGGACGCCGGGTACGTTATCGCTGGCGTCGCCCATCAATGCCAGGTAGTCGCGAATTTTTTCAGGAGGTAAACCGTACTTTTCGACGACTTGTTCCGGGCCGAAATCGATGCCGTCGGCGCCTTTTTCCAAATGGAACAAGTGAATCTTGTCGTTTACGATCTGGCTCATGTCCTTATCTTTACTGATGATAAGGATTCGATCAAATCCTGCTTCTGCTGCAGCTACGGCGGTACTTGCCATTACGTCGTCGGCTTCGTAGCCGGGCTCAGACAAAAGGGGAATTCCGCTGGCGGCAAGGCTTTCGCCAAGCAACGGCATTTGGGCTGCCATTTCTTCGGGCATGGGGCCGCGATTGGCCTTGTAGTCGGGGTAAAGTTCGTGGCGGAAAGTCTTGGTGTGTGCTACATCTCGGGCAATGGCAAAGTGTGTCGGCTTGTGCTTTGCAAGAATGCGCAACACTGCACCCCAGTAGCCGTGCATCATGGAAACGTCTTCGTCCTTGCTGTTCTTCAGCGGGTTCTGCGAATAAGCGTAGAACATGCGGAAAGCAAGAGCGTATGAATCAAGAAGTAGTAAAGTCTTTTCGGCCATACTTTGAATGTAGAAAAAATAATGTGATGGTCGGCAGAGTTTTTGTTAACCGAATGCAAGATGCAAATGGTCAATGACGTCGCTGGGCAGCATGGAGTAGGCGCCCAAATCTTTTCGAGTCAGGCGACCGGCCTTTTGGTGGAGTAATGCGCCTAGTACTGCGGCGTCGCCAGTGGTAAGGCCTTGCGCCAAAAGTGATGCGATAATGCCTGTGAGAACGTCGCCACTTCCGCCCTTGGCCATTCCAGAATTTCTGGCAGGAATGACAAAGACCTTTCCGTCGGGAAGAGCCACGTAGGTGGGGGAACCTTTCAGCAAAATGACGATGTTAAACTGCTTTGCGAAATTCCGGAGGTATTCCGGATAGAAATTCTCGTTTGTGGGCAAGGGACCGAAGTTTCTTTCCCATTCTCGCTTGTGGGGCGTGATGATGGCTTGAGTTGGCCCGCCCTGGATGCAGAAGAATGCTGAACCACAGGCGTTGATGGCGTCGGCGTCAATTACTACGGGAACGTTCAAACCAGTTAGGAATACGCGGATTGCGTCCTGGGTTTCGGGATCCGTTCCAAGGCCTGGACCTATGGCTATCGCGCTTTGGTGCTTTGCCCTTTCTTGCAACTGCAACATGTGGGATACAGAAATTATGTCACAGTTCTTGTCTCCTAAACCGCAGAAAACAGGTTCTACAAGTTTGGATTGCAAAATAGGCAAAATTGCTTTTGGTGTTGCCAACGTAACCAAGCCTGCGCCGCTGCGCAAGGCCGCCTTTGTGCAAAGGAATGCGGCTCCGGTCATGTTGCCGGAACCTGCGATAATCATGGCGGTACCCTGGGAACGTTTTTCTCCGCTTTCGTTTCGCAACGGAAGCAGTTCTGGAATAAAGCTTTCGTCTGCAAGGTAGAGATTTTCGTCAAACTTCTGTATCAGTTCCAGCGGGTAGTGGAGTTGGGCCACTTTCACCTTTCCGAAAACCTCGGATCCTTCGCTGGTGAAGGCATCAAGGCGAGGCAAGCCGAAAAGCATTGTTTCGGAAGCCTTGATACAAACCTCTCCGCGGTGATGTTCCAGCGAATCAAAACCTGTGGGCGCGTCGGCAGCCAACACGGGAATGCCCCAACTGTTGATTGCTTCGACCACTTGAGCAAAAGCAGGGCGAAGCTCGCCGGAGGTGCCGTTGCCTAGCATGCAATCAACAACGAGGTCGAAGTGGGGTGCCTTGGGCAAGTTGCCGTTTACGTAAATCAGTTTGCCGCGGTTTGCCTCGAAATCCTCAAAGGCCATGCGGGCTTCGTTCTTGAAAGTTTCAGGCTTTGCAAGAGAATAAACGGTACAGGGAATGCCTTCTTCAATAAGCCTTGTGGCAAGAACCAGGCCGTCGCCGCCGTTATTGCCTCCACCAACGAAAACAGCCACGTGGGAATGGTTCGCCTCTATAACGTCGCGGCGCCCGCCAAGAATTTCCTTGACTCGTTCAAAGAGTGCGGCGCCGGCTTCTTTCATCAGCACGTAGCCCGCTTCGATGGCGGTCATGGCCCCGGCTTCTGAACCCTCGCCATAACTTCCAAAACCGTTGTTCCTTGTGTTGAACAACTTGGTTTCGTTATCTAGGCTCCGCATTGCTGCGGCTGAAATAATTGGCGTGCACCCCCGAAAAATCATTACATGAACCAGTAGCTAACGCCCACCTTGAACTTCATCATCTTTGCACCATGCATATTGATGTATGTAAAGGCGTCTCCAGGTTCAACGTCGTCATATCCAATAGCTTTTGTGTCGGGGAACAGTTCCATGAAGCCCATGTAGAATCTTGCGTCAACGTTGAGGCCGCCGACGATATTGTAGCCAAGGCCTGCTGCGATGCCGAAGTTAAAGAAACCTTGTTCGGTGTGTTCGGTATAGCCGAGAGCGGACATAGCACCATTTGCCATTCCGCCTAATAAGGTGCTACCATCAGCCATGGGAGGAATATCAGATTCGTTGCTCAGGTTCAATACGATTTGGGGACCTGCGGTAATGTAGATCTTGTCCATGAAAAGGAGCACTGCTCGGAACATCAATGGAATTTCCAAGTCCATGGAAGTGTAGGAACGTTCTTTCTTTAGGTACTTGTGGCTGGTGCTTGTGTAGGCGAAGTTCACTTCGGGAGCGAAGTAGAGTCCCCTGGCCAGGTTCAAACGGAACATCAAGCCGGCGTCGAAACCAAAACCAGAGGGGTTTTCGTCGGTGCCGTCATTTTCTTCTTCAAAGCCATACATTTTGTCGTAATCAAAGGTTGCTTTGACGCCAGCGCCAAAACGGGAATCGTTTTTAGCGGAATCATCTGCAAAGGAAATGCCGGTGGCCAAAACCAGGCCTACCAATGCTGCAAAAATCTTCTTCATTTTTTCTCCTTAGACCCGATTTCGGGTGAACCAACATGGCTACAAGATAGCATAAAGTGGTAAAAACGAAAAAATATGAAAGAGCTGAAGACTAGGAAAAATGGTGTTTTTTCATGTTTTTTTGCAGAAAACTTATCCATAACTAAAATTTTTAACCTCAACTAACTTTTTTCGCCTATTAGCCTTGACTAATTAGCCTTGGTTAACTAAATTTAGTCTTGCCTAATTCAATTAGGCTTGTCTAAATATGGCTAGCGCGCAAATAAAGCCGTATTTAAGCAAGGTTCGAACTAAAAAGAGGTAACAATGGAAAACGAACACATTAAGCTCAGCCAGAGCTTGGAAGATTACCTGGAAATGGTGCACATGCTGCGCCTTGCCCATGGTATCGCTCGCGTAAAAGATATCGCCGCTGCTCTGCAGGTAAAAATGCCCTCCGTGGCAAAGGCCATTCTAGAATTGAAAAAGCTGGGCCTGGTCACCCAGGAACCCTATAGCGGCATTGAGCTGACTGAAGCTGGCCGCATGGCTGCCAACGATGTGCTGAATCGCCATATCCTCCTGAAAGGTTTTTTAATTCGTCTCGGTGTCTCTGAAGCTATTGCTGATAAGGACGCTTGCTGTATGGAACATATCCTGTCGGCAGAGACTCTGTCTAAAATTGAAGACTTCATGAAGCCTTCGGAAACTGTAATCACAACTGTAAAGAAGTTGAAGGTTGCAAAGGGTAACAAAAAATGAGCTGTAATTGCGGCTGTGGCTGCGACGGAAAAACAAAAAAGTGGAACGTCGAGCCGAAATTCTCTGAACTGAAGAAGGGCGACAAAGTCGAAATCGTTGGCTACAACGATGGCGATGCCCGTTACAAGTCCAAGTTGCTGTCCATGGGCCTTGTCCGTGGTGTAACTCTGGAAGTCATGCAGGTGGCACCTCTCGGTGACCCCATTGAGGTGAGTGTTCTTAGCTATCGCCTTTCCCTGCGTAAAAATGAAGCTGAAGTTCTTAAGTTGAAGAGGATCTAATGTCTCCCAAGCCGTTTACTATTGCTATTGCAGGTAACCCGAACTGTGGTAAAACTGCTCTGTTTAACGCCCTCACTGGCTCTCGTCAGCATGTGGGTAACTGGCCTGGCGTTACCGTCGAAAAGAAAGAAGGCTTTTTTGATTTAGGTGATCGCCATATTCGCGTGGTGGACCTTCCGGGTACCTACGCTCTCTTCGCCAATGCTGAAGATGAACGTGCCGCTGTTGACTTCCTCCTGACTCGCGAAGCCAACTTGATCGTGAATATTGTTGACGCTACCAATATTGAACGCAACTTGTTCCTCACTTCCCAGATTGTGGATATGCAGCAGCCTATGGTTATTGCTGTGAACATGATGGATATTGCTGAAGCTCGCGGCCTCAACATTGATTTGGAAGCTCTTTCCAAGCGCTTTGGCGTACCGGTAGTACCTCTTTCTGCTGTAAGCGAAAAGAGCATTACCAATTTCATTAGCCAGATGACCCATGTGATTTCTAGCGCCATCACCATTCCTACCGCTCTTACTTATGGCGAAAAGGTTGAAGGTGTCGTTAAGGAATTGGAGCCGGTCGTTTCTCCGGTGGCAAAGCTCTTGGATGCTGAATCCCGCTGGGTTGCCCTTATGTACTTGGGTAACGAAAAGAGCTACGCAGATAAGTTTGCAGAAGCAAAAGTAACGCTGAACAAGGCTGACATCACCGCAAAGCTGGGCGAAGAATCTGAATTCGTTTTGGCCGATGCTCGTTATAGCTTGGCTCACGAAATTGCTGGCGAAGTTCTTGTTGGTGATCGCAGCAAAAAGACATTCTCCGACAAGCTTGATTCCATCCTTTTGAATCGTTGGCTCGCCTTGCCGATTTTCTTGCTGATCATGTACCTGGTGTTCTGGGTTGCAGTGACTATCGGTAGCGCATTCATCGACTTCTTTGATATTCTCTTTGGTGCTGTTTTTGTAGACGGCCTCGGCTACTTGCTCACTGATGTAATCGGAGCACCCGCTTGGATTTCTGCAGTTCTTGCCGATGGTGTTGGCGCTGGTATTCAGACTGTGTCTACCTTTATTCCGGTGATCTTCTTCATGTTCCTCTGCCTTACCTTCTTGGAAGACTCTGGTTACATGGCTCGCGCCGCCTTCGTGGCAGACCGCTTTATGAGATTCCTGGGCCTCCCTGGTCGTGCATTCGTTCCCATGATGGTGGGCTTTGGTTGCGGCGTTCCGGGTATTATGGGTTCTCGCGTTCTTGAAAGCAAGCGTGAACGCTTCCTCACTATCTTCCTGGTTCCCTTCATGAGCTGCGGCGCTCGCCTTCCGGTGTATGCATTGTTCGCTGCTGCATTCTTTGGCACTCAGGCTGGTACTGTTGTGTTCGCCCTCTATTTGGCAGGCGTTGTCTTCGCAATCGCTTACGGCTTGTTCCTGAAGAAGTCTCTCTTCATGGGTCAATCCAGCAACTTTGTGATGGAACTTCCCAATTACCATTTCCCGAAAATCAAGTCCCTTCTGATCCACTCCTGGCTCAAACTGAAGGACTATGTGATTCGCGCTGGTAAGGTGATTACTGTTGCCGTGGCTATTCTCGGCTTCCTCAATGCCTTTGGTATTGTTGATAAGCTCTATACAGACATTGACGGCAAAAAGACTGAAATCGTTAAGACCGAAGAAGGCTACTCCATGATGAAGGAAACTGAAGAAGGAAAGACTGAAGAAGTTGCCCTTCCTGAAGGCTTCGTTGTGGACGAATCCAAGATTGTGACTGAAAGCGAATTTACAACCGGTAATGGTGACTCCGAAAATAGTCTCCTTTCAGTAATCGGCAAGGCCATTACCCCTGTGTTTGAACCCTTTGGTGTCGAAGAAGATAACTGGCCGGCCTCCGTTTCCCTCTTTACCGGACTCTTGGCTAAGGAAGCTGTCATTGGCACCATGAACTCTCTGTACTCCATGGCTCCGAAGAGCGATGCAGTAGAAGCTTCTAAGGCTGAACCCGCTGCACCTTCTGAAGCCGCAGAAATTGTCGCTGAGGAAGCCCCGGCTCCGGAAAGTGTCCCCGTTGCCGCTGCTGATAGCGCAGCACCGGTTGCTGAAACTGCTGCTGAAACCATCGCTGCTACTGACTCCGCTGTTGCACCTGTCGCTGATAGTGCTACTGCTGAAGCTGCTGTTGAAACCGCCGCCGCCGAACCCGTTGCAGAAGCTCCCGCCGAAGAAGAAAAGCCTCTCATCGCAGGTGTTGACGAATGCCCTGCAGA
>JAKSIB010000036.1 GCA_024399065.1 Fibrobacter sp.
CTCCGTGCTGATGACGACCACTGGAAGGAAATCCTCGACAACCACGACTGGATGGTCGATACCGACGAATTCCTCGCTTGGTTGAAGAAGACCGGCTCCAACGCTATGTTCACCGTGAACTTCGGTTCCGGCACCGAACAGGAAGCTGCTGCATGGGTTAAGCATACCAACATCGACAAGAAGGCCGGCATCCTTTACTGGGAAATCGGTAACGAAGTCTACGGTAACTGGCATCCGTACTATGAAAAGTATGGTAAGGACGGCGGTACCATCTATGGTAAGCGTGCTCGCAAGTTCATCGAAGCTATGAAGAAGGTTGACCCGACCATTAAGGTTGCTGTGCTCGGCGTTCTCGATGGCGAATGGAACGACAACGTTCTCCGTGAAACTGGCGACATTGCCGACGGTATCATTGTTCACCACTATCCGCAGCACTACGGTGAAGAAAACGACTTCGCTATGCTCTCCGCTCCGCAGGACCTCGTTCCTATCTACAGCCGTCTCCACAAGATGGTTGACAAGTGGACCAAGCATTTCAATAAGGACAAGAAGTTCGAACTCTGGCTCACCGAATGGAACTCTGTTGACTTCAACCCGGGTCCGCAGACCATCGCTCTCGAAAACGGTTTGTTCGTTGCTGATTACCTCGCTATGCTCGCAACTGAAAATGTTGACAACGCACAGTACTGGGATATCCATAACGACATCACTCCGGAAGGCGGTGACTACGGTTACCTGACCCGTTCTGCAGAAGAATGCATGAACTGCCCGCGTCCCAGCTACTGGGCATTCCAGATGGCTTCTGACGCTCTCCGCGGTAAGCTCCTCAAGACCACCATCTCTGGTGACAAGGAATCTCTCCTCACCACTTACTACACTGAAAATGGTAAGAAGAAGAGCCTCCTCGTGATCAACAAGAGCCCCTACAGCGATTACGAATTGAAGCTTGATATTCCGGGCTTCAAGGGCAAGGCTAAGATGCAGACTTTGGACAAGACCTCCGAAAAGCTGAAGGCTGGCTTCGAAAACGATCCGGCTAAGAAGGCTAAGTCTGTTGATCTGTCCAAGCCGGTCAAGGTCGGCAAGCGTACCGTCAACCTCATCGTTGTCGAATAATAACGCGAATGTCATTCTGGAACCCCGTCAGGGGCGATAGAATCCATTAAAAGAATCCCGCTGAGTTAACTCTCGGCGGGGTTCTTTTTTTATCAAAAAATGCATCATTGCTCTTTTTTTTTCTTACATCACGTTTTTTTTGTTGCACAATGGTAAACTTTTTTATAATTTTGGCTCGGGTTAAACGAATGTGATGCTTATCACGTTTGTAGATTAGGAGGTTTAAGCTTGTTTTCGCCATTTGGGCAACAAGGTTTTCTTCCTTAAATTTTGGTGTTTGTTCGGATTTTGGCATGCCTCGGATAGGGACGCCTGTTTGTTGTATGCATAAAATTTTGACGCTAGGCTTATCGGGTTGTTAGGGGGTCCGGTTAGGAGTGTTGGTTAGGAGACCACAAAAAGCGGCGTAGCCTTTGGGGGCTGCGTCGTCTTTTGTTATAATTTGAATGGTTTGTGTTAGGGAAAGTTTATGTCCAAGAAAAACAAGAATGATATTCCTTGTGTTGAGGAATCATTTGACGAAATGAATCCCGTCGGTCCGTTCAAGTGTCGCCATTGCGGAGAAAAGAGCGAATATTCCTACGACAAAACCTCCAGTATGTATGGCAGCCCTTTGGTTGTCTGTTCCCAATGCAAAAGTGAACAGCTTGTCCTTGGACGTATAGAGCCTGCTTTGTATGATAAGTTTCGTTACATAACAAACTATAAGGTTCACGGCTTGGTTCTATTGTTTTCGTTGTTGGGTGGCGTGGCCGCGTATTTTCTGTATCGCAAGGTTCCTGGTTACGATGACCTTGCTGTGTGGATCATATGCTGTATTCCAACACTGTTTTCTTTTGCGGTGTTGTCGTTGCTTGATGTTTGGAAGAGTGAAAAAAAGAGAGGGGCGGTGACCATTCTTAAAAAATCTCAGGCACGCATGAAGAATCCAGACTATGTGAGAATGCTGCTGGACTTGGGTCATGAAGTTCCACGAAAACTCTGGCCAAAGGATTACAAACCCAAGCCCATATTCAAAAAGCAGAAGCCAACGTTTGTGAAGCAATAAAAAAAGACCTCACTTTCGTGAGGTCTTTTTAATTGTTTGGATCCTATCGGTCGCGCTGCTCCCTCCAGGATGACGATTGAGGACGCCGATCAGGATGACGTTGGCGAAGCCTAAGGTTTCTAACCTCGAGCCTCAAGCCTCGTGCCTCGAGCCTACTTCTCCAACTTGAAGAACACAGCGCCCAGGGGTGGAACCTGTACGTTCATGCTCTGAGCGCGGTTCTGCCACGGGATCTGTTCGGTCTGGACTTCGCCGCAGTTGCCCACGTTGGAGCCACCGTAGATGCTTGCGTCGGTGTTGAAGATTTCCTTCCACTTACCGGCGGTAGGTGCACCCAGGCGGTAGTCGTTGCGGACCACCGGAGTGAAGTTGAATACGCAGAGGATTTCGTTGCCGTGGTCATCCTTACGGACAAAGCTTACGATGGAGTTGTCGGCGTCATCGCACCAGATCCATTCGAAACCGGTATGGTAATGGTCAATTTCCCAGAAGGGGGCGTTGTCCTTGTAGATGTGGTTCAAGTCCTTCATCATGGCGAGGATCTTGCCGTGGCTATCCCAGCTGACCAGGTGCCAGTCCAGGGAGCGCTTTTCGCACCATTCACGGAACTGACCGAATTCGTTGCCCATGAAGTTCAGCTTCTTGCCCGGATGTGCGTACTGGAAGGCGTAGGTCAAACGGAGGTTTGCAAACTTCTGCCAGTTGTCGCCAGGCATCTTGCCCAGCATGGAACCCTTGCCGTGAACAACTTCGTCGTGGCTGAACACCTGGATGAAGTTTTCGGAGTAGGCGTACACCATGCTGAAGGTGAGGCTGTTGTGGTGATACTTACGATGAATGGGCTCGTGCTGGATGTAGCTGAGGAAGTCGTTCATCCAACCCATGTTCCACTTGTAGTGGAAGCCCAGGCCGCCCTGTTCTGGCGGACGGGTGATGCTGGGGAAGCTGGTGGATTCTTCGGCAATGAGGATGCCGTGGGGAGCCAGGCGGCCCATCACAGAATTCAGGTGCTTCAGGAATTCAAGAGTTTCGTAGTTGATGTTGCCGCCGTCCTTGTTGGGAACCCATTCGCCGGGGCCCTTACCGTAGTCAAGGTACAGCATACTTGCAACGGCGTCGACGCGGAGGCCGTCGCAGTGGAATTCCTTGAGCCAGTACATTGCATTTGCAATGAGGAAGTTCTTGACTTCGTTGCGGCCCAGGTTAAAGATGTAGGTGCCCCAGTGGGGGTGTTCGCCCTGGCGGGGGTCTGCGTGTTCATAGCAGGCGGTACCGTCGAAGCGGCCAAGGGCGTGGGCGTCCTTGGGGAAGTGTGCGGGAACCCAGTCGATGATCACGCCGATTTCGTTCTGGTGGCAAAGGTCCACGAACTTGCGGAACTGGTCGGGAGTGCCGTAGCGGCTGGTGGGGGAGTAGTAACCGGTGACCTGGTAACCCCAGGATTCGTCCAGCGGGTGTTCGGCCAGAGGCAGGAATTCCACGTGGGTGTAGCCCATTTCCTTCAGGTAAGGAATGAGGGTTTCTGCCAGTTCTTCCCAGTTCAAGAAACGGTCCGGATCTGCGGGGTCGCGGCGCCAGGAGCCGGCGTGGACTTCGTAGATGTTCATGGGGCTGCCAAACACCTTGGTTGCGGTGTGGGTCCACATGTACAGGTCGTCGCCCCATTCGTAACCATCCAGGTGGGTGGTGATGGAGGCTGTTGCCGGGCGCACTTCAGAAAGCTTTGCCAGCGGGTCCACCTTTACGTGGAGGTTGCCATCGGCGCCGTGGATTTCGAAGCGGTAAAGTTCGCCTTCGCCCAGGTTCGGGATAAAGATTTCCCAAATGCCGCTGGAGCCAAGCATGCGCATCTGGTGGCGGCGGCCGTCCCAGCTGTTGAAGTTACCGATGACGGATACGGCCTGTGCGTTAGGAGCCCATACGGCGAAGTGGATGCCCTTGAAGCCCTGGTGTTCCACCAGGTTGGCGCCCAGCTTGCGGTAAAGTTCGTAATGGGTGCCGCTGGCAATCAGGTGACGGTCAAAGTCAGAAAGCACCGGCAGGAATGCATAGGGGTCGGTAACGGTGTATTCGTTGCCATCGCCCTGACGAATGTTCAGGTTGTAGAAGAACGGTTCGTATTCCTTGTCCAGGATTGCTTCGAAGAAACCGGTGTCGCCAATCTTAACAAAGTCAAATTCAAATTCACCGTCGCAGGATTCACCGGTGATATAGGAAGCCTGGGGCTGGTAGGTGCGGATAACGGTCTTAACGCCCTTGTCCGTGTTCAGCGGATGAATACCTAGGATCGAAAACGGATCCTTGGTGCCGAAATTCCAAATAGCCTGCATGTCTTCCGACGTCAAACTGGTAAAATCATTCCATTCCATAATAAAACTCCTGGGCGAAACTCGGTCTACCAAATAGGCTGGTTTTACCCATATATTCTTTTGTAAATATAAGTAAAACTATTTTTTTGTGCGAAAAATTCTAAAAAAATAAATCAAAAAAATGACTCTTTGTCATTTGCCTCGTACCTGGAACCTGGAGCCTGGAGCCTTGATCCTGGCGCCTCGAACCTGACCTTAATTACTATCTTTTTTTTCGTATGAATAAGCGTGTTTTGACTATCCAGGATATTTCTTGTTTTGGCCAGTGTTCCTCCACGGTTGCTTTGCCTATTGTTTCCGCTTGCGGTATCGAATGTGCTGTACTTCCGTCGGCTGTGCTCTCCACCCATACAGGCCGTTTTAAGGGTTATACTTTTAGGGATTTGACCGACGACCTGTTGCCGATCCGTGATCATTGGGTAAAGGAAGGAATCAAGTTCGATGCCTTCTATACAGGCTATCTTGGAAGCGTTCGCCAGGTGGATATTGTCCGTGAGATTATGGCAACCACCGGCAATGAAGGCGCGCTCCGTATTATTGATCCGGTTCTCGCAGATGCGGGTAAGCTTTATGCCGGTTTCGACCTGAATTTCGTGGAAGCCATGAAGCGCCTCTGTGGTGAGGCCGATGTCCTTTTGCCCAATATTTCCGAGGCTAGCTACCTGACCGGTTTGCCCTATACCGAAGAATACGACCGTGCCTATATTGCAGAACTGTGCAAGCGTTTGTGCGCCCTGGGAACCAAGTGCGTCGTCATGACTGGCATTGGTTTCCGTGATGGTTATACGGGCATTGCTGTTTACGAAGACGGCGAACTGAAGCACTACGAACATAAGAAGGTTTCCATGTGGTGCCACGGGACGGGCGATATCTATGCATCTGCCATCACGGGCTGCCTAATGAGAGGGAAGACCATCATGGAAGCCGTAAAGATTGCAGCCGACTTCACCTTGAAGGCCATCGAAAATACAGTAGACGTCGCCGACGAGCATTGGTATGGCGTTCGATTTGAAACCGCCCTGCCCACGCTGGTAAATTCCTTGACTGAGTAGAAACGATAATCGTCATCCTGAGCAACGCGAAGGATCCACTGCGAGGAAATATGGAAATACTGATGAATGAAAACGTGAACCCTGAACATCATGAACAGATTTTCAAGGTCACTCCCGAAATGATCGACGACAACCACCATTTCAACAACGTGTGGTCCGTCAAGTGGATCCAGGATATCGCCATTGCCCATTCCGAAAAGTGTGGCGGAACCGCCTACATGCGCGAACTTGGTGCCGGCTGGATGGTCCATACCCAGCATGTGGAATACAAGAACCAGGCTTTCCTCGATGATGAAATCAAGGGAATCACCTGGGTGGATTCCTGCAGCCGTGTGGTATCTGTTCGTCGTAGCCGTTTTGAACGTGTTTCCGACGGCAAGGTAATTTTTGAATCTGAAACCCATTGGGTGCTGGTGGATATGAAACGTGGCCGCCCCTTGGCCATTCCCGACAAGATGAAAGCACTGTACGGTGTGTAACGTCATCCTGAGCGAAGCGAAGGATCCAGTGAATTTTAAGACCCTCAGTGAAAAAGCTTTTTTTATAATTTTGATATATGTCTAGCATTATTGAATACAAGGGCAAAAAGCCCATCCTTGGCGAACGTGTGTTTGTTGCCGAAGGTGCCCGCCTCATTGGTGATGTGGAAATCGGTGACGATTCCTCCGTGTTCTACAATGCGGTAATTCGTGCTGACTTGGCTGAAATCCGTATTGGCAAGCGAACCAATATTCAGGACAACGTATCGGTACATTTGGCGACGGATGCCGGCGTTCATATTGGTGACGATGTGACCATTGGCCATAATGCCGTGGTTCATGCCTGCGATATTGAAGACAATGTCTTGATCGGTATGGGTGCAATCGTTATGGACGGAGCACTCATTCGCAAGAATTCTGTGGTGGCCGCAGGTGCCTTGGTGCCCCAGGGCAAGGAATATCCCGAGGGAAGCCTCATTGTTGGCACTCCCGCCAGGGTTGCCCGCCAACTTACCGACGAAGAAATTCGTAAATTTCATGAAGGTGTGCTGCACTACATTGAAATCAAGGATGAACTCCTAAGTGTATAAATTTGTTTTTCTCATAAACCCCATTAGCGGTGGAGCCCAAGGCAAGGTGATTTACCAGTTCTTGCCCGAGATCATGGCGTCGCTTAATTACAGCGATGACCAGTGGAAGGCTGAATTCACCGTTCACGAGGGAATGGAAGAACAAATTCGTGGTGCTTTGGCCAGTACCGAAACCCTAATCGCCGTAGGTGGCGACGGGACTGTTTCTGCTGTACTTTGCCAGTTGATGAATTCTGAATATGCCAAGTCCGTAAAGATTGGCCTGATTCCCTTGGGAACCGGTAACGATTTGGCCCGTGTTTTGAACTTGTACAAACCTTATGTGGATAAGGGGTTGCTGTTCCTGGTGCGTCGCTTGTTGCAGGCGGAGGCCCGCCCCTTTGACATCTGGAAGGTAAACGACAAGATTGCCTTTGCCAACTATTTCTCCGGCGGTATCGACGCTCGAATCGCTCATGACTTTAACCGCGCCCGCTCTGAAGGCAAGTTTAAGTCCAGCTCTGTGGTGGCAAATAAGGTTCAGTACGTCAAGAGCTTTTTTGCAGATCGTAAATACAAACTGATGCCGTCTAAGGTTTCTTATGTGAGCCGCCACGGCGACACCCGCCATCTGGATATTTCCGGATACCGCACCGTGATTGTGGGCAACATTCCCAGCTTTGCAAGCGGAACAAATCCTTTCTACAAGTCAGACATGGCCGATGGCCTGCTGGAGGTGGTTTGCGTTCGCAACTTGGCCCAGTTCCTGCTGGCATTTGCCCTAGGCACCGTGCCTGTGCTTGGAACTTTGGTGAAACGCTGGTGCCTCAGAACCCATAAGGTAAAGTCCCTGAATTTTGAATTTTCGGATAACGAATTTCTGCAGCTTGATGGTGAAGACCTGAGTGGAAAGGTTGGAAACCAGGTGAAGATTGATTACGCTTGCAGAGTCCAGATTCTTGCCCTGGGGGAATGATGCATTCCGTTAAATTGCAAGAAATATTGCAAGAATGTGCGCAAGGAAATGTCATCCAGAGCCCTGCCGCTTCCGTCATTCTGAGTCCCGAAGGGATGAAGAATCCAGTGCTTTCCGGTTTTGCTTCTTTAGAAAAGGCTGGTCCTACAGACGTCAGCTTTTGGACCGGTAACCTCAAGAGCATTACTGGTGCAAACGGATTTTCTGCCGCAGATTTGGCAGAATGTGAAGCCGGTGTTTTGTATTTCCCTGCAGAAATGGTAAAGGACGGGAATGTGGATGAAATCCGCAAGATTTTCCCGAAAGTAAGGAACCTCGTGCCGGTGGAAAATCCTTACCATGCCATGGTCTGCTTTCTGGAAAAGTACGGTTCCCGTCTGGTGGAAATGCCTCGGGACGCCTCGGACATTCCGGTTGCGCAGATTGATCCCTCTGCAGAAATTGGCCCCGGCTGTGTGGTAATGCCCGGCGCCGTAATTGGTGCCCGCTGCCGCCTGGAAGCAAACGTAGTGATTTACCCCAACGTTGTGGTGGGGGAGGGCTGCATTTTTCAGGCAGGCGTTGTTGTGGGTAGCCGCGG
This sequence comes from Fibrobacter sp., assembly GCA_024399065.1. Classification (NCBI taxonomy): domain Bacteria; kingdom Pseudomonadati; phylum Fibrobacterota; class Fibrobacteria; order Fibrobacterales; family Fibrobacteraceae; genus Fibrobacter; species Fibrobacter sp. Next base: position 8,190 of record JAKSIB010000036.1, read on the forward strand.
TTTTGGTTTTTACGAATATCAGGGCAAGCGCCGTATGGTTCCGCACCTGGCTGGGGTCCGTATCGGCAATAACTGCAGCTTTGGCGCAAATACTGTTGTGGCCGCAGGTTTTATTTCGCCTACCACCATCGGGAACGATTGCCATTTGGATGCCATGGTGCAAATCGGACACAACTGCGTTCTAGGCAATAACATTTACATGGCCGCACAAACTGCATTAGGCGGCACCACCATCGTGGAAGATGACGTGAACATCGCTGGCGGCGCAAAGGCTGCAGGCCACCTCACCATCGGTCGCGGCGCCATCGTCACCGCAAAAGCCGGCGTCACCAAGAGCGTTCCCGCAGGCCGCACCGTAGCAGGATTCCCCGCCATCGACGCTGACGTATGGCGCAGGCAAATGGTGGAACTCCGCATGATGGCAAAAAAGCATTTGAAAAAGTAAAAACGCATTGGGGGTGGGGCTTCTCAAGTCTATTTTATCATCTCCAATAATTGCTCTTTCGTCAAAAACTCTAAAACAGAAAAAGCCGTCAGTTGCTTGCCCAAGTCGTTGATGGACGCACCTACATGATAGACTGTTTCATCTACGATGATAAAACGGTCGTGTACATCACGAATATTCAGGACCTGTACGGTGGGGTTTTGACGGTTTAATAGATTCTCTTCTTCTTTCATTGTGCGGGTGACTCGTGCAGAATAGACAAATCCCTTTACTCCTGCAGACTTTTTTGCCAGGAGTCGTAGAGTCCTGTCGTCTGCATAGGGATCGATGATAATGATTTCCTGTTTTGCTGAACGGACGAGCTGGGCTGCGAATTCGTAGCCGCTCCACCAGGATTTCGCAGGAATTGCGCCTTCTGTGGGAGGCGTGCTTAGCTTGACAAAGAAATCTACTTGCTTTTCGAGAGCATCAAGCCGATTGTCATGAGATTGTAGATGGTTCTCGTGATTGACTAGCTGCTGGTCAATGCGTTGCTCGGAAAGCATCAAGCGCTGGTTTATACTGTAGCCTTTGAGAAGGTGGTCCTTAAGGACTTGGTTTGCCCAGCGACGAAAAAGGGTTGCATTTTTGCTATTTACCCTATATCCGACGGATAATATCGCATCAAGATTGTAGTATTTCGTTTCGTAAACCTGTTGGCTTGCGTTACCCATATGTTCCAAAACGGAACATGTGCTATGTTCATCTAGTTCCTGAGATGCGTAGATGTTTTTTAAGTGTTTTGTAATTGCGGGTCGTTTTGTGCCAAATAGCTCTGCAATTTGAGCCTGCGTCAGCCAGACGGTTTCGTTTTCGAGACGGACTTCAAGATGCAACTCGCCATCGGTGTGGTAGGCGATGATTTCACCTTTTTCGGGCGTTTTTTCCAGTTGATTTTCCATCGGATACTCCGAGGAACGCATTTCCCATGATGCGAGGAAACTCGCGGGCCCCTGTCGGGGGATGTATAAAAGGTCGGTGTTTCCGACTGATGGAAATGTACTAAAAGGCGGATGTCAAATGGTGACATTTTACGAATTGTTTGGAAATAATTATTTTTGATGGGTAGTTTAGGAGGTTTTATGAAATTCTTGGGAATGTTTGCAAAGGGTTTGACTTTTGCTGCTGTGGCTGGCTTGATGTTTGTTGGCTGCGGTAGCGAAGGTGGAACGAGTGCTAATGACGATGAATATTCCAGTAGCTCTGCAAAGGTGTCGTCTTCAAGTCATTGCGAGGAGTGCAGCGACGAAGCAATCGAAAGCAGTTCCTCCTCTAGCGCAAAGTCCAGTTCGTCATCCTGGAGCAGCGAAGCTGCGATAGGATCCAGCTCTTCTTCAACGCAGAAGTCGAGTTCTTCGATTGCCACGAACTCTTCGAGTTCTCGCAATGACAATAGCGGCTCTTCTAGCTCCGCCAAGAGTAGCAGCTCTGTGAAGATTTCCAGCAGTAGCGAATATGTGCCCTTTGATCATATTCTGCCGTTGGGATATATGTGGCAGGATGGTGCTTATAAACGATTTACCGATGAACGAAATGGCCGCAGCTATTACTACATCACTATTGAAGGTAAAACACCAGGTGGCGTTGATGCTTCTGTAACTATCATGGCTGAAAACCTGAATATCGGTACCATGGTTAATGGTGAAAACGACCAGAACGATGACGATGTCATCGAACGTTATTGCTACAACAACGACACTACCAAATGCGACGAATTTGGCGGACTTTACCAGTGGGCCGAAATGATGGCCTTGCCCAGTCGCTGCAATACTGAAAGCTGCGCAGATTTGATTGAAAATAAACATCAGGGAATCTGCCCCGATGGTTGGCGTTTAATGACTTATAGGGATTTCTACATCGCTTGGCATGCCAAAACTAATACAGATGGTATTGCTGGTGTTCGCTCTAGCTGGGGGTTCACAGGCTCAAATGAATCCGGACTTTCCCTTACCGGTGCTGGTATTAGAAAAAATGGAGCTTTTAATAAATTGAAAGAATTCGTGTCATGGTATTATCCCACGGAATATTCTGAAGATGCAACCAAAGCCCTTTATGAATATGTTTCAACAACGGATCATTCTCCTACAGGAAAAGGCAGAGACGTAAAAACCTATGGTGTTTCCGTCCGTTGTGTAAAGGTGGAAAACGCCGCTGAATAATAATTTCCCTCTTGTCATCTTTTGACAACTAGACTTTTGTAGTTTTATTCCTGACAGACAAAGGTTGGGGTCGAAAGACCCAACAAGCCGTATTTACTTATATCGAATCCGTTAAGGATCCTTATGGGTAATGCGGCTTTTTTTATATCCGAACAAAAATAAATATTCAATAAATTTGTTGATTTATAATAAAATTTCTTGAATGCAGAAAAAGAAAAACTATATTCATGTATGAAGTTTAACGATATCTGTAGGTATGCTATTCAAAGAGGTTGGGTTCTAAAAAGAATCACAGGTTCTCATCATCAGTTCGTGAAGCCTGGACATAGAACCGTTCCCATCCAGAAACATTCTAAAGAGATTGTCGGGGACTATTTGAAACGAATCTTGAAACAGTTGGATCAATAGGGGCATTAAATGATTTACGCTTGTAAAATAGAGAAGGATAAGGACATGGGTTACGTTGCCAGTTTTCCGGACCTTCCCAATGTAAATGCTTTTGGGGCTTCTATAGGTGAAGCCTTGGCTATGGCAAAGGAAGCCATGGATGGTGCTTTTGAATGTGATTTGGATTTGGGGTTGACCTTTGTTTATCCAAAGACTGAACCCAATGAAAAGAAGGGCTTGTATGCGGTCGAGTTGTCGCCGAAGATAGAGGTCGCTTACAAAATCTTTGAAGCACGTCGTGGTCAGACCAAGACTCAGGTTGCAAAGAAGGCTGGTATATCTCCTCAAGCTTATCAACGCTTTGAAACGCCGAAAGGATCTCCATCGGTGGAAACGCTTTATAAAATTGCTGCAGCCCTTGGAAAGAGGTTGGAAATTAATTTTGTTTAGATAAAAAACTATCTTTGCTCTTAAGTTATGACTAACGCTCAGCATTTTGAATTTGAATCTCCGTCCTTGAGTTATAAGAATGCCAAGGTAACGGTGGATGTTCTGGAAAGAGATCCCACCCACAAGCCTCGCGTGGTTTGGAGTGTGGATGGTCGCGAAGTTTACCGCACAGATCTCTGCAAGATTTTTTCTGACCTGAAGTTTAGCGCTGCCCGTACGGCGATTTATTCCTACGACGATGAAAGTCGTGCCCATGCGGTGGGGCTGAATGCTGGCGCTATTGCCAGCCCGGAACATTTGGCTCCCGTATTCTTGATGTGGCCTGGCCGCAGGTTTAACGTGAACTTGGTTCGCGCTGGTCAGAACGTCGCGGAAGTTCCCCTGATGGATGGCTCTGCAGCGCCCTTCTTCTATGGCTTGCGTCGTGCTGCCGGTGAACCTGAAGAAATTGTTTTCTATGACGCTCCCGTGAAGGCTGAGTGGGATTTGACTACCGTCGGCGATAATTCCCGCACTTTTGGCCATGTCCGCATTACCCCGGCTGAAACTTTTGAAGTGGAATATGTGGTGGACCGCAGCAAGGCTCGTGGCGATTCCTGCGACTTGCTGTCCGCCGCTTCCGTTTCCATCTATTCCCCGGAAAACCTGTTCCAGATTTTCATGGCCCGCACGTTCATTTCTGCAGAAGAATTTGAACAAGCTAAGGTGGCCGGATTGCTGGGCGGGGTAGATGAATCCTGCGGAATGTTGCTGAATTCCCTGGACGGGGCTGCAACATCCAAGGATTTTCGTGTGGCAAACGAACCTGCCATGCATAAAATACTAGATTTAATTGGCGATATCACATTTATCTGTCCGGCTCTTCCCAGAGTCAGAATCGAAATCACTAATGGTGGGCATGTTTCTCACCGACAAATCATGGAGAGGTTAATTCCCTATGTCTCTGCTGGACTCTTTGAAAAAATCTGATAAAGAAGGCGTTCTCTACGGCGAAGATGTTTGCCACGAAGTTCTTCCCCAGAAGTTCCCCTTTGCTTTCGTTGACGAAATCCTGGAACTGAACGTTGGTGATGGCACTGCTGAAAATCCGCCTTCTCTGGTGGGCCGTATGCACGTTACTGGCGAACAGGATTTCTTCAAGGGTCATTTCCCTGGCAATCCGGTGATGCCCGGCGTCATCCAGATTGAATCCATGGCTCAGGCTGCAACTCTTCTGACCATGATCGCTATGGAAGAAAAGACTGTTGGCAAGCGCCCGGCTTTCATGGGTGTGGAAAACTGCCGCTTCCGCAAGGCTGTGATTCCTCCCACCGACATCATCCTGAAGGTTCGTTTGACCGACCTCCGCATGGCTCGCCGCGGCATCTTCAAGTATGCCGGCCAGGTGTTCATCGGTGAAGAACTCGTCACCGAAGCTGAATTCAGCGCCGCAATGGTTTAGTGGCTTGCCTTGCAAGGGGAATTATGCCCACGTAAGCACTAAAGTGCTAAGTGGTCAAAGTGCTTCGTAGGAATGCCGTCATCCTGAAGGGCGTAGCCCTGAAGGATCCAGTGCATAAACAAGAAAAAGGATTGTCATCAATTGACAGTCCTTTTTTTGTAGTTTCTTTTTTATGGAGAAACATAGCTATACATACATTCTTTTTAGTCAACGCAATGGAACTCTATATATTGGTGTTACCAATGATCTGAAACGCAGAGTTTCTGAACACAAAAGTAAGGCAATTCCGGGCTTTACTCAGAAGTATGGAGTTGATAAACTTGGATATTTCGAAGAGTATAATGATATCCGCTTTGCAATAGAACGGGAAAAAGTGCTGAAAGGATGGAGAAGGGATCGCAAGATAAAATTGCTGGAAAGCGTGAATCCAACATGGAAGGATTTGTATTTTGATTTGTTTTAGGTTCGTCATGGATTCTTCGAGCCATGGGCTCTCAGAATGACGATGCAAGAAAAAGGCCTGCTTAAAAGCAGGTCTTTTTCGTTTTTACGTTTCCGGATCCAGTTCGCCGCGGATGATTTCCACTTCGCCGTGGTTCACCAGGCTGATGATGTTGGTGGGGCGGATTTCGATGGGACCGCAGTCCACCATCATGTCTACGGAGTGTTCGAAGGTTTTCCAGAGATCATCAGGTTCGTAGATGTCCTCGTCGCTGAGCTTTGCGGCGGTGCTGAGGATGGGCTTGTCAAAATGCTGGAACAGTTCCTTGAAGAAGGGGTGGGTTGGCATTCTGACGCCGATTTCGGGACGCTTCACGTCCAGACGGCGAGCGATGTGGGGGTCTGCCGGGAGAATGAAGGTGAATGGGCCGGGAACGCGGGGCTTCATGATGTTGAAGGCGAAGTTATCCACGCGGGCGTAGTCGGTAGCGGAGCGAATGTCCGGAATGATGAGGGCCATGAAGAACTTCTTCATGGGCTTCTTCAGGGCATAGAGCTTGTGGATGGCCTTGGGGGATTCTGCGTTACAGCCGATGGCATAGCCGGATTCGGTGGGATACAGAACAAGACCGTCGTCTTCCAGGGCGGCGGCGGCAAGCTTTACGATACGGGCCTGCGGGTTTAATGGATGAACTTCAAATCGCATAGCATGAATTTAACCAAAATTTGGCGTTTTGTTCAGCCTGACTTGCAAAAATATAGTCCTATGTGGATGGATTCTTCGGGGCTTGCGAGTTCTCCTGAATGATGTCTTTCAGCATTGCGGAATGACTTGGGTTCCTTCAAAGGCGTTCTTAATGTGGGTGAATTGCAGGGGCTGCTGGTAGACGCGGGCGCTGAGCACATCAAAACGGCAAGGCTGGTCAAAACCTTTCGGAGCCGCCGCGATATTTCCTTGGATGAAATGGCATGCGGTACGCCAGATTTTTTGCTGTTTGATTCGGTTCACTCGAGCTGCAGGGTTTCCCTGCTGGTTGTTCCAGACGGACTTGACTTCCACAAATACGATGGTCTCACCGTCCTTGGCGACGATGTCCAGTTCACCACCGCGGTAAGCGTAGTTTCTCGCTAAAATTTCATAGCCAAGGCGACGTAAGTAGGCTGCGGCGTGAGTCTCGATAAAATTGCCCTTGGGCCTGTTCTGCATTTTAGTTTGTCCTGCAAAATTTACTTTGTCCATATTATTCCTCCGATGGTAAAAAAAGAAAAAAGTTCTCCGCGATAACGGAAAACTTTTTCATATAAAAAATATTTAGATCCTATCGGTCGCGAAGCTCCCTCCAGGATGACATCTTATGTTACGGAAGTTCCATGCCCAGCAATCGGATTTCTGAAATGGCGAAATCATCGTTTTCTGCTTCGTAGACTCCGTCAAGGTAAATCTTAAGTTCCGTGGTTTCCATGGCCTGGATCGGCGGATACTGCATGCCCTTGATGTTTTCAAGCTTTACCTTCTGTTTAAAGCCGTCCTTGGTTTCGATGGTGAGTACCTTAGGCTTCTTGAAGATGCGGAAGCGGTCGCCGAAGGCGTCGTCCACAGAGCGCTGGTAACCGATGGCGATACCGAAGTGGGTCACCACGGCGTTGCCGTCGAAGTACAAGGTCAGAACCGGGTTCTGGGGCTTCTGGGGCATAGTGTAGAGCCATGCGGTTTTCAAGTCGTTGTCGTTCAGGTTGGAAAGCGGGTAACCCTTGGTCATGTCCACTTCCAGAGCCTTGGTTTCGTAATTGCCAAGAGCCTCGGCCCATTCCAGTTGGCGCAAGGTGCTTTCTGGTTTGTGGGTCAGCATGAGCAAAATCAGGAGCATGATGATCAGCGGGAAGATGAACACGGCGAGAGCAGTGAGCTTTTTCTGGAGGAGCTTTGCCTTCGGGGTAATCTTGGTGGCCATGTCCGTAATGGAGGCGGTGTGGCGGCGCAAGGTCGAAGTGACGCGGGGAGACTGGTGGGTGTCCTTGTCGTTGGGGAACACCTGGTCGCATGCGTCTAAAAATTCCTGCATGTCGTGGAAGCGTTCGTTGAGCTTCTTCTTGAGGCACTTGAGGATCAATGCGGAAAGTCCCGGCGGCATATCCTTGCGGAAAAGTTCCGGTGCAGGAGGCTGTTCCTGAACGTGCTTCAGTGCGATTTCCACAGGGCGGTTGCCTTCGAAGGGGAGGCGGCCGCAGGTCATTTCGTACAAGATCACGCCCATGCTGTAAATGTCGGACTGCAGGGTGACGCTATCGCCGTGGCACTGTTCCGGACTCATGTATTCCGGAGTACCCATGGTCATGCCGGTGCGGGTGAGGCGTTCCTTTTCAAGTTCACGGATGTAGGAAATGCCGAAGTCCATCACGTACACACGGTTGTCGTGGGTGAGCATGATGTTGGACGGCTTCACGTCGCGGTGAACGATGCCCTTGCTGTGGGCGTAGAGAAGACCTCGTGCAATCTGACGGATAATGACGTCGATGGCTTCAAAGGAGAGCTGTTCCTTGTTGCGCAGAATTTCGGAAAGGTTGGTGCCCTGAACGTAGGTCATGGCGATGAACAACTGGTTTTCCTGCTGACCAAAGTCGAACACATGAACGATGTTCTGGTGGTCCAATTCCTTCATTGCCTGGGCTTCGAGATAGAAACGCTGGATAGCTTCCTGGTCGGAAGAGGAATCCAAAATCTTGAAGGCGACTTCACGTTTCAGCTTTTTGTCCAGGGCCTTGTAGACATTGCCCATACCACCCTTGCCCAGGGTGCCAAGAAGATCGTAGTTTGCGTTAAACGGACGAGGAAAAATTTCTGGTTTCTGCGGTGCGATCATTTTGCTTTTTTGGAACAGTGAATCTTAATTACCATCACAATATAACAACCTAATGCGATAGCGAGTGCGGCCAGGATGTTTTCAATGGGGTCTTGGCGCTCAAGTAACAGATTTAAAAGGGAATTCTGGTTGTAACGGGACCAAATCACGTTGGAAAGGCCGCGTCCGATGGGAAGCATCTGGTCCAGCGGTACCAAGGCTCCGGCTAAAGCCACCTGAGGAATAATCAGGAGCGGGAGCAAAGCGTTTGCCTGGCCTGCGTTCTTGGAGAAAGCGCTGACGGTAAGGCCCACGGTAACCGGCGGGATAATCATGGCGGCCACCACCAGCAGGAGCTGGGCGGGGGAGGCGTGAACCTGGGTGCGGATGCTGACAAACAGGTAGACGATTAAAGTCTGGAGCCACGCCACCAAAGTGGGCAGGAACAGTTTTGCGGTAACGGTGGTAAGTACAGAAACGCCTTTGCGGAATTCGCCTCGGAGGATTTCCTTTTCCTGGACGATTTCTCGAATGGAAAGGGATAGGGCCAACCAGTTGGCGGAAAGGATAACGGCAAAGGCCACGATCCAAAGGGAGGTGAGACTGGAGAAAATCTGGGAGAACAAGAAGCCGATTACGAGAGGCTGGATCAGCAGGGCGATAAACTTGCCCTTGTCTCGGAACCACTGTTTTGCGGTGAGTGCCACCTTGTAGAAGAACATGGAGGAAAGGTTTGTTTTCGGGAAACAGAAATTGACCTTGTCCTTGTTTTCTTTAAGTGTGGGGCTGACCTGGGTGGCCATGGTTTCCTGGACTTTCTTTTCTTCGAAAGTTTTTTTCCAGTGGAGGGAAGTTTCGTCGTTGAGACTGGCGAGAATTTTTTCTGGGTCGCGGGTCTCGAAGTAGCGGTAAGATTCCTCGGGGCTTCCGAAGAAGCCTTGTTCACCTTGGTGAAGGACCAGAACCTTGTTTGCAATTTCCAGAGCTTCGTAGCTGTGGGTGGTCAAGATGATGGTGTGGCCAAGGAAGGAAAGCTGCTTGAGGTGGGAGCAGAGGATCTTGGAGTTGAACGGGTCCAGGCCGGACAGCGGTTCGTCCAGGATGATAAGGCCTGGGTTCCCCATGAGTTCGCGGGCGAGGGCGGCGCGGCGGGATTCGCCGCCGCTGAGCGTTTTGACGGCGTTGTCCATGCGGTCGCTCAGCCCGAAAAGTTCGCAGAACTTTTCAAGCCGCCCTTGGGCGTTCTGCTTGAAGTCCTGCTTGTTCATGGAGACGCGTCCACCGTCCAGAAGGGTTTCGCGGACGGTCAAGTCCTTACGCAGTTCCGGGTCCTGCTCTAGGAATGCAATATGCTTGCGGATTTCCGCATTCCTGTAATCCAGGGAACCGATGCGGACCTCGGAACTTTCACCGCTCCTGTGAATGCCTTGCAGCAGGCGGAGTAACGTAGACTTGCCCTGGCCGGATCGTCCGATGATGGCGAGAATTTCACCCGCCTGCAAATTGAAGTTCACGTCGTGAAGCAACTGCTTCTTGCCGGCGAAAACATCCAGATTCTTCACGCAGACATCGAACCCGTGGGGACGATTCCTGCAAACTAAAGACGCCCCGTCGAATTCCATTTCGCAGCTGGGTAAACGCAATACTTCGCCTTGTGCAAGCTTGGTCTGCTTGATGCTTTTGCCCTGAGCGTTGGTCAACGCTTCCTTAAACTTCAAGGCGGCGCAGTTCCCGTTGCAGTTTCCTGCGACTTTCTGTCCTGCGCAAATCTTTGCTTCAACGCCTTTGGGGATGTCCACTTCATCAGTTTCGATGGCTGTCCATTTTTCTGTCAGCGCCTTGGTAACGGAAATTTCCTGGTCCGCAGATTCCATCAGCAACAGGGAAAGCTTGCTTCCCTTGAAGGCAACCTTCAGCTGGAGCGGCCCCACCTGAATTACGTCACCGTCCGCAATTTCAGCAGGCTTGCCTACGGAATCTTCCGTTTTAGGATCAACGTTTTTTCCGTTGACTTGTGTGACGCTGTTTTTGGTAAGGTTCGTCAGAAACCATTTCTCGTTGACACGTTCCAATACGGCATGATACCTGGACACCATCAGGTTGTCCAGAACCAGGCTGTTGTCCGACTTGCGGCCTATGGTAAAAGGCTTGTCAGACTCTACGTTTACCAGTCGAAATGATTGCATATTCCCTATGTCATTGCGAGGCCTTTAGGCCGACGCAATCGAAGCGTTTATATCCTTAGTCTTGCAAGCTCTTGAGGCCAGCGATAAATCTGTCGCAAGCCTTAGCCAAGGTTTCGTCGCTTGCTGCGTAGGAGAAACGAACGCAGGTGTCGTCGCCGAATGCGGCGCCCGGCACAATGGCCAAGCCCTGGCTCTGCAGCAAGTATTCGCAAAGTTCAATGGAACCGCCGATCACCTTGCCTTCGGGAGACTTCTTGCCGTAGAAGCAATCTACGGGAGCAAAGAGATAGAATGCGCCTTCCGGTGCGTGGGCGGGAACCGGCAGAATTTCTGCGGTACGAGCCAGCATGTAGTCGCGACGCTTGCGGAAAGCCTTCTGCATGGCTTCCACGTTGGACTTGTCCATTTCAAGAGCGCCCAGAGCGGCGTACTGTGCCACGTTGCTGGGATGGTGAGTTGCCTGGCCCTGGATCTTGCCGATAATCTTTGCGATTTCAGCAGGAGCTGCATCGTAACCGATTCGCCAACCAGTCATGCAGTGAGACTTGGAGAAACCGTTGATGACGATGGTACGTTCTGCCATGCCGGGGAATGCGGCTGCAGATGCAAATTCGGTGTCGTAGACAAAGTATTCGTAGACTTCGTCAGAAATGCAGTAGATGTCCTTTTCCACAATGACCTTTGCAAGTTCAGCAAGTTCAGCCTTGGTGTAGACTGCACCAGTGGGGTTGCAGGGGTTGTTCAGAAGGATGGCCTTGGTCTTGTCGGTGCATGCGGCACGAAGCTGTTCTGCAGTAATCTTGAATTTTGCATCCTTAGTAGCCTGCACAAACACGGGAGTACCGCCAAGCCACTTCACCAGCTCCGGATAGGTCACCCAGTAAGGGGCGGGGATGATCACTTCGTCACCCGGGTTAATGAGTGCAGCAAGAGAATTGAATACGGCGTGCTTTGCGCCGCTGGTCATAATAATCTGTTCCGGCTTGTAGTCCAGTCCGTTCTCGTCCTTCAACTTCTTTGCAACAGCCTTGCGGACTTCCATGATACCCACGGGAGCGGTGTAGCGAGTCTTGCCGTCGTTGATGGCCTTGCAGGCGGCTTCACGGATTGGTTCCGGTGTGGGAAAATCCGGTTCACCTGCGCCCAGGCTTACCACGTCCTTGCCGTCGGCGATCATCTGCTTTGCCAAGGTATCGATGGCAACGGTGAGGGATGCTGCAATATTCAAAGTTCTATTGGAGAGGTTTTTCATTTTCTTTGCGAGCCTTTTTGCGGAGTCGGTATTGGTCCAGCGCTCCGGCAATGAGAGGATAAATCGAGAACTGGGAAACAAAGATACAAATCATGCCAATCATAGAAATTTGGCCGATGCTCTTGATTCCAGGGTGGGATGAAAATAGCAGGGCAAAGCTTCCGATCAGAGCGGCGAGCTGTGCGAAAAGAACAGAAGAAAATTTTGTCTGCAAAATCGTGAGGGCTGTGCCGTCCTGCTTTTCGTAGTAGGAGTCCCAAAGCTGCAGAGAACCATCAACGCTAGCCCCAATCAGCAGAACAAAGGCCACGGAACTATAGGCGGAAATATGGATGTTGAACATGTAGACTGCAACGGTCACCCAGCTCAATGCAAAAATGGAGGGGAGCATGGTGAAGAATGCCCTGCTCAGTTTGTTGTAGAAAAGCAACAGAACGAACCACAAAAGGATTGTTCCCAGCGCAATGGACTTGTCGATGTTTGCTAGAATCAAATCCAAAACGGAGGCTCGCAAAATGGTGGTTCCGCAAATCTTGAACTTCTTATCCTGAACACCTTCCAGTTGACGAACTTGCTTGTTGATGCGGCGGCAGGCCAGACCGTTATTTGCGTCAACATTGGGAATGATGAAGGCGAATACGCCAGAGTTTCTGTTCTTGTCAGAGAACTTGCGACGGATGTTTTCAGAAAGCTCGAATTCCTTGACATCGTTTTCGTAGTTGTACAGCATTTCTACGACAGAAGCGCTGTCTTTGGATCCGATGGCGCTAAGGACGTCATCATCCACCAATTCGCGAAGTCTTTCGATTTGTTCTCTCTTGTTTGAAGATTCCTTGGGGAGGAATTGATACTGGGTGTAGATTCTTCCTAAGTCAGGAACGGATCCGCGATCCTGCAGGTGTTGAAAGTTCTGCATCATGTCGTCATTGTAGGAGGAGTCGGGCAACATGACAATGACAGGATCGTAGGGGGAGAAACCTGTTTCCTTAATCAGGTTCATGACTTCCTGCTGGTTATGCTGGATTTCCGTTTGCTTGAAATCGTAAAGGAACTTCAGGTTTACGCCACTGTAAATAATGCCAAAGAGGCTGACTGCACTCAGAATAATGATGATGGCCCAGTTCACCTTGTTGGGGAGCATCTTGATGGTTCTGCGTTTTACGTAGACAGGAACGTGAACCAAGAATGGTTTCTTTCGCTGGAGAAACTGTAGCAATGCGGTACTGATCAGCGGGCAGACGGCCAAGTTCAATAAGCTACCGATGGCACCGAGAATGCCGAATTCCTGCAGGCCCGGCAGCGGTACCAGCACCAGCGAAATGAACAAGCCTGCCATGATGAGGGAGGATGCCGTTACGGAGGGGATGATGCCGAGGATGGCGCTTTCGGTACTGAGGGTGGGACCCAGATTCTTTTCGCGTTCGTGGAAGTAGCGGGTAAATACGTGGGTGATAATCTGGCAGGCGTGTCCTGGAAGCAACAACCAAAGGGACAACGTGAACAGACTAATTCTTCCGTAGAGGAAGAATGCAATGGCCATGGTGAACAGTACCGGCAATGCAATAGGAATTGCGGAAATGATTATCAGCTGGGGTTGCTTGTAGAAATGGAGAATCAGCAGAAGTAAAATGATGAGGGCGGCGAATCGTCCTGCCTGCTTAGCCTCGGGCAACAACATTCTTCCGGTTTGGATAGAATCGTAAACCTTGCCGGTGTAAAGAACTCGAATGTGCTTTGTATTTTCCTCACCTTCCAGGAAACTCTTTGCTTTGTGATAGAGGGCTCGGTTTGCCTGCAGGTCAGAAATGGAGTGGGTGGGGTAGATGTCTATGACACGGACTGTGCCGTCGGAATTTGAGAAACTCTGCTGGAGGTTTCTGAAATACTTCTCTTCGATGTTCTGGATGACAGAAACTTCTTCGCTAAGGTCAACGCTGTCGGGAACGCTTGCATAAGTGCTGTCGGTTGCGTTGGTGGTGGCGCTATCTGTTGTTGCATCTTCGGTTTCAAGAGAAACGAACAGAGGGTTGTTCTTGAGAATTTCCTTTTGCTTGATGCTGTCGATATGGTTCAAGACTTCGGCTAGGTCGTTTTCGCTGGCGTAGAGAAGGCGATTCTTTTTAAAAAAGTCAAAGTCTGCGGTCCATTCAATAAAATGAACCAGAGAATCGTTTTCAAAAGCCTTTGCAAATTTTTCTGCCAACTGATGGTTGGCGAGGCTGTCTTCCGATTGTAATACGATGGTGAGGCTTCCCAGACCGCCAAAATTCTTTTCGATAGCTTCGTAATCTTGCTGAGTGCCGATGCCCTTGAGTGTGTCCTGAAGCTGGATTTCCCATCTTAGATGTTCAATGGGATAGATGCTCAAAATCGCTAAAATGGTAAAAACACCTAAAATTAGCCTCGGATATAGGGCAATTTGTTTGATGATTTTAGCGACGAGAGAAAACATAGTTCTAATATAATTATATTAGGGTTTGAATGTTTGTGGTTAAAGCTAAGGTTGGCTTGATTCGAGTGATATGCGCGCTTGTGCTCGCATGTGCTTGTTTGTCGTTTGCCGACGTGACTGATTCCACGAAAACGGATGCTCCTAAGGTCGAAGAAAAAGCGCAGAAGGAAACCCGTTTAGCGGACTACTGGATTTGGCCTTTTGAAAATATTATCCAGCCTTTGCTGAACGGATTGATTTATCCCATTGCAAAACCCATTGACTACATCTTTACCAATGGCGTGGTGGAAAAATCCATTGACCTGATTACCTTCGGCGAGAACAAGAACGTTCTTATTTATCCCAGCTTTAACTTCAAGCCCGGTTCCAGCACCATGCTCGGAGCAAACTACCGTCACCGTAATCTGTTCTTCGAGAAGGACTACACGGTGCTCCAGATGGCCTACTACGCCAATGGTGATTTTGATTTTACAGCCCGATATACAAAGCATAACCTCTTTGGTTCCTCTGTATTTGCTGCTTTCAGGTATGATTTAAAATTCGACAGAGACCATACCTTTACCTTGCCTGAAACCAAGACTTATTTTACCCAGCCGGACTCGTCCTTCAAAATCACTGGGCGCTTTGGCCGTCCATTGAACAAGGATGGTACTTTGAACCTGGCTCTTCAGGCGACATTACGTTACAACGATGCGTCTTTGCCAGATGTAAACGACTCCATTCTTGTGGATGATATTTATCCAATTGCGGACCATGGCTTGTATCAGAAAGGAATCCAGATTCCTCTGGAACTGTCTATCTTGTACGATAATTTGGACAATGCCTTTGCACCTTCGAAGGGATCTCGTATTGGCTTTACAGGAATTTATGGACTTGTTGGCGACTATAAGGGCTTGGATGAAGCTTACGCTGTGGAAAAGTCTACCAAGAATCATGACTATATCCGCACGGAACTTTTGTTCCAGCATTATTTCTTCCTTGGCTCCTCGAAGCAGTATGTGCTAAGTGCTTCTGAAGCCCGTAAGAATCGAAAGTTCTATACGGATTTTTCCTGGGACGAAGCCTTGCGTATTTGGAAGCCGGAAAATGTGTTCAATACCTTGTTTGAAAGGCGTGTGATTGCTCTGCAGATGCTGCTTATCGATGTCTGGGAACTTGAGGAAGGAGGCGCACCCTTTAACGTGATGCCTACGCTTAATGCAAGAACGCCTCTTCGCGGTTATGGTAATTCCTGGGACGCCCATCATTTGTTCAGTGTTAGCTGTGAATACCGTTGGCCCGTGGACCGTTTTGTTGACGGCGTCTTGTTTAACGAGTATGCCTTGATTGCACCGGAATTTGACAAGTGGTCTTTGGACAAGTTGTATAATTCCTGGGGCTTCGGTATTCGTGTGCGTCAGCCTAACATGTACTTGTTCCGTATTCAGCTTGGATTCCACGGTCTCCATGGCGTGAACATGGTCATGACCGTGGCTCCGGAATTTAAGTAACTGAAAAATCCACCCTTTGGAAGGGTGGATTTCGTATTGTTTGCTTTGGAGTCTTGAATGGCTTTAGGATTACAGGGATAGTTCCTCTTGGATGCCCTGACCTGCAGGGGAGTTTGCAGGGGGCGTCTTGTGGAACATCTTGTAGGCCGTAGGAGTGGCGATTCGACCACGGGGTGTACGTGCCAGAAGACCCTTTTGAATCAGATACGGCTCGTAGACTTCTTCCAAGGTATCGGGTTCTTCGCCCAAGGCTGCGCTGATGGTACCGAGACCTACGGGACCACCGTTGAACTTGTCTATGGTCATGGAAAGAATCTTGCGGTCCATGCTGTCGAGGCCTTCGCCGTCGATACCAAGCATGTCGAGAGTCTTACTGGCGGAGGCGACGTCGATGACGCCTGTTCCGCGGACCTGAGCCACATCGCGGCATCGACGCAGGACGCGGTTTGCAATACGAGGCGTAC
The DNA here is from genome assembly GCA_024399065.1 of Fibrobacter sp. Classification (NCBI taxonomy): domain Bacteria; kingdom Pseudomonadati; phylum Fibrobacterota; class Fibrobacteria; order Fibrobacterales; family Fibrobacteraceae; genus Fibrobacter; species Fibrobacter sp. Next base: position 24,236 of record JAKSIB010000036.1, read on the forward strand.
CGCGGCAACGTCCACCGAGAAGCTTTGCCGCATCTTCATCAATTTCTACGTCGAGAATCTTGGCGCTACGCATGAGAATCTGCACGATATCGCTTTCGTTGTAAAGTTCTAGACGATATTGCAGGCCGAAACGGTCGCGTAATGGCCCCGTCAGGAGGCCGCTGCGGGTTGTTGCACCCACCAGCGTAAAATGCTTGAGGGGAAGGTTCACGCTTCGGGCCGCCGGGCCGGAGTCCAGCATGATGTCCAGGCGGAAGTCTTCCATAGCGGGGTAGAGGTATTCTTCCACCACGCGGTTCAAACGATGGATTTCATCAATAAACAGGATGTCGTTTTCCTGTAGGCTCGTTAGAAGGCCTGCCAAGTCGCTGGCCTTTTCTAGTACGGGGCCGCTTGTAATATGGATGTTGACTCCCATTTCTTTCGCGATGATGCTGGAAAGAGTTGTCTTGCCCAGGCCCGGCGGACCGCAGAATAGGCAATGGTCCAGTGCGTCGCCGCGGTGCTTTGCCGCTTCGATGGCGATAGAAAGACTTTCCTTGATGCCGTCTTGACCTGTAAATTCTGCGAGGGAAGGGGGACGCAGGGTGCGTTCCATATCGCTTTCGTCGCCAGCTCTCTTTTGTGGAGAAATAATGCGCTGCTCTTCCATTCTATTCTGCCATTCTCTTGATTAAAGAGCCTTAAAGGTATTTCAGTGCTTCGGGGATGAGTGCGGCCGCATCGGCGGAATCGCCCAAAACTTCAACCGCCTTGACCACAGCCTTTTCTGCTGCAGGATCCTTGACGCCCAGGGTATGCAAAGCCAGAACCGCTTCCATCTTGGCTCCAGTAAGTGCGCCCATGGAGGTGACACCGCTTCCTTCCTCATTGCCAAGCCCTTGAAGCATGGTTGCTGCCTTATCCTTCAGGGTGAGCACCATCTGTTCGCAAGTCTTTTTGCCCAAGCCCTTGATTTTGCTGAGGGCGGATTTATTATCGCTTGCCAGCATGTTCAGCAGGTCGGCAGGGGAGGTGCCACTCAAAATTCTCTGGGCAAGCTTCGGGCCGACGCCATTTACGTCTAGCAACATCAAAAAGGTCATTTTCTCGGTGGTGTCGGCGAATCCGAACAATGTCATGGAATCTTCGCGAACCACGAGGTTCGTGTACAGTGTAACTTCCGCGTCGACTTCGGGCAGTTTTCCGGCGGTATATGCTGAAATATTGACGCCATAGCCAATACCATTGACGTCGACCACCACGAAAGTAGGTGTTTTTTCAATAAGAATGCCGTGTACTCGCTCGATCATGACTTAAACCTGGATATAAAAACTAAACATTTGTTTACTGCACAAATATATACTTAATTAAAAAGGTTGTCAAGAGATTTTTATACTTTTGTGCACCAAAAAAAGCGGCCCTAGTGGAGGTCGCTTCTTAAGTAAATCAGAGTAATCTGTTAGAAACCGAGGCTGAGTTCGGCCATGTAGACGCGTTCTTCGTCCTGACCGGTGTAGTAGCCGCGTTCTTCACCCCAGGTTGCAAGTTCGAAGGTTACAAGACGGAGAACTTCCAAGGCGACACCTGCAGTGGGGTAGCCTCCCTTGAAACCGCCTGCTACACGGAGCGTGAGGGCGCGAAGTTCGTTGTTGTAGCCCGGCCATGCAAGGATGTTCTGTTCTGCTTCGAAACCGAAGTTCAAATGGGTGAGAGGCTTGTAGTTTCTGTCGTTGAAGAATGCATCGGCGTAGTCGACTGCAATATTGAACTTGCGGCCAAATGCGGTGTTCTTGTTAAAGAATCGGGGGCTGTAGCAGAAACCCATGGTGAAGTTCGGAACGATCTTGTCTCCAGCCAATTCCCTGAAGTAGATGTCTCGAAGGGATGCGCCGACGCGGAATTCCCGATTCACCTGGTAGAGAACGCCAATATCCATACCGATGGAAATGGAATTCAGGTCCAGAAGTTCGTCTGCGGCCTGATGGTAACGGTCTTCCAAGGTGTCCTGCAAGGTTTCGTAGTTCTGGATGCCGATAACGATTGCTTCTTCCTTCTGACGCTTTGCAATCTTACCGCCGATACCCACGGAAAGCTTGTCGGTGAATCCGTAGGAAATACCTGCCTGAGCCACCGCATCCACATAGAAGGTGTCCACCGTCATAAAGGGGATAATCAAGCCTCCATCCAGAAACGGGGCGATGCCGCCGCTGACCCAGATTGCGCCACCGAAGTTATGGAAAGCCATTTCGGCGTCCATCTTGATGCTCATGTCAAGGCGCTTGTGGTCGTAGGAATTCAATGTATGCATCAGTTCCGGATGGTGACTGATGGAGTCGAGAAGTGCGTCGGTTCCACCACCAGCTTTTTCTACACGCTGGTACAGTGCGGTAAGGTCCTTCACATCGTTATATGTAGAGAAGTACTTTTCAAAAGGACCTGCTCCACCGATGTTGATGCGCATATCACCGATAAGATTGCGGGGGTAGTATCCCTGTTCCGGACGCTTGTCGTAATTTCCAAGACGGTTGATCTGGTTAAGACCTGCGTAGTTAAAGTAGATGGCTTCCTTGTCGTCTACAACAGCAACGTGGGCGTTACCCATGGATTCTGCTCTAAGAGAATGATGGGTGGGAGCCTTGATGGCGTAGCTGAAAGTTGCAAGGCCTGCGGCGGCTAGGAGAGTGAGAACTTTCTTCATGATTATTCCCTCCCTCTGAACCAAGCCTTAAAGGCTTCTTCGTCGTAGTTGTTCCAGCAACCGCCAACGTGCTTCTTGCGCCATTCCAAGTCGTACTTGTAGTTGAGACTGTCGGTGTCGAGACGTACGGAATCCTTGTAGGCGATTCTCTTTTCCAAGCCTTCAGCAGTTTCTGCTGTGCCGACCCATTTCAAGGAATCTGCAAAGCGGAACAAGTGATTGTTCTTGCTTTCGCGTTCGCGAGTGCTCTGGATGACGAAGATACGTTCGTTTTCATCTTCTTCGCCGAAGATTCCATTGCCGTCGATATCAATGAAGTTGTAACGTTCGGTGAGCTTGATTTCGCGAACCTTGGTGGGATTGCTGTTGAGGTGGTTGACGGAATCGATGTCCATCACGTAGGTTTCGTAATGGCGCATATCTTCGTCGATTTCGCCGTCGCCATCGTTGTCCTGACCGTCGGGAATTTCTTCGTCGATACAGCCGTCGCCATCATCGTCAATGACGTTACCCACATTGAGGAAAATCAATGCTCGATCCACTTCGGTCTTCTGGATGGCGTCGTTCACATAAATAATCTGGTCTGCGAAAAAGTCGATGTTTTCAGTGAGGGTAGAGTCTGTGATGCCCAGGGAATCAGGAATGTATTCCTTGATAACCGTAGTGACCAGTTCCGGGTTTGCCTTGATGGCTGTGGCGGTAGAGGCCAGTGCGTCAAAAGTTTCCTTGGCGGTTTCGCCCAGTTCTTCGGGGTCAAGTTCTGCCCAGTTGATGCTCAAGATATTGTTGGCTGCGCTGAAGATATTCTTGATGCTGACGCTTGCTGCACGAACTGTCAGTGCTAGTTTAGTCATTTGCATCACGGCATAGCTATCGGAAAAATCCTTGAAGCGAACACGCTTGTCTGTGAGGCCAAGTTCATCGCGGACAATGAAGGGGTCAATGTACTTGAACACGGAGTCCAGGCCGTCCTTGATCTGGTTGGCCTTTTCATCGGGCATGTTCATGAAGTTTTCTGCCACATCCATGGCGTCGTCAGATTTTGCGTAGGAAATAAGTTCGAGAATATTCAACCCTTCCTGCAGGTTCAGAACGGCCTTCGCTCTGCCATACCAAGCTTCAGAATAGGCGGAATCTGCCTTGATAGCCTTTTCGAAGTAATCTCGGGCAAGGGAGTATTCGTTCTTCTGGTAGTGCAGGTATCCCTGGTAAGTCAAGGCTTCTGCATCGTTACTCTTGATATTTACGCTTTCAGTTGGGTTGAAAAGGTTGCAGCTGACAAGGCCAAAGGCCAATGCCAGCACCGCAGATGTTACAAAATGCTTTTGAAAATACTTTTTCATCATAACTTTCCCACTACGCCTAATAATAACTTATTTCGTAAAAAATATATTTGTGCCATGGATTCCTATAGAGAATATTTCCCTACAAAAGCATTTCGCTTGGCCGAAATGCGTTTAGGCAACTTATTGGGTGCCGAAAGGGATCGTCTTGACCAAATTGCAGATAAATTGGGTAGGGAATCCGCTGTTGGTCCCGATAATTTGTTGGAACAACTTCCTTTTATTCTCGATTTTACCAAAAAGTATCACGAAGCCTTTGCCGCCTACCTGAAGGCTGTACTTCCTCAGCAGCCTCGTCCTATTCAATGCCGAGCAGCCTGTGGCAATTGCTGTCACCATTATCCCATGTCTGTGGAACCTTTCGAACTCATCTATCTGTATAGTGAGCTCCGCAAGCGCTCCGATTTGCTGGACATTATCGAGGCATGCCAGGAACGTTCCTCTATGTTCGAAGGATTCTACGAAAGTCGTAAGTCCGAAGGGACCGTGGTGGATGATGACTTTGATGACAAGGCCGAAGACTTGGCCTTGCATGATTACTTTGCCGCCTGGAAACCTTGTCCGTTCTCCAATAAGGTTGGGGACTGCACCGTGTATCCATTGCGCCCGGTTTCTTGCCGCATGTACTTTAGCGAAACGGACCCTAAGTTCTGCACGCCGGAACATTTGCAGACTCCGGAGAACGATAGCTACATTGTCTACTTGCCGGACCATATCGAAGATGCGGTCTATGGAATTTCTGAACATTACGCCTTGCTGGATTTGCCGGAAAGCTATTTCGGTGGATTGCTTGCCCTGAACGGCTTTGAAGGCATTATCGGTGCGGAGGACGCTCGATGAGTTTGTTCGGAATCCAGATGGACTTGTTTGGAGCGCCCGCAAAGAAGCCGGAGAAGCCGAAGATTCCCAATACGGTTTCTGAAAACGGCTTGGTGCATTTCAAGTACAGTCCGCTGATGAAAAAGAGCATCCGCTGTAAGGGAGGTGTTCTTTTTGGTCATCCGGAAGTGATTCTTCCCGAGTACATGAAGGGTGAGGAATTTGCCCAGGCTCGAGAACTTGCCGCAGAGTGGGCTGAACACGCTATCCGTCGTAAAACTGCAAAGAACAAGGCTGTCATCAAGGATTTAGTGAGCCGATTCTGGACATTGGTGGACCAGATTCGTGCCGATAAGGGGGAGGCTGCCCTTGCGAACTCCGGCCGTTTGCCGCCTATTCGCCCCCAGGGAAAATACCATAACCTGAACGATATCCTGGCTGCCATCAACGACACCTATTTTGAAAATTCCCTGACGTGCAAAATCACCTGGAGCAATCGCGTCGGTGGCCTTAGCTACCATACGGTCCGCAAGGATCCTGTGACCGGCGAAGATTTTCACTTGATCAGCATTAGCAAGGGTTATGATGCCGCAAACTGCCCCATTTATGCGGTTGCAGGCGTTGTCTATCATGAATGCTTGCACATTGTGATTCCTGTGGAAGTTCACGGCGACCGTCGTGTTGTTCATGGCCGCAAGTTCCGCCAGCAAGAAAAGCAGTATATCTATTATGATGAATGGATGAAGTGGCACAAGGAAGTTTTGCCCCTGAACATTCGCAACATGCGCAAGCATAAACCCCTTTAAAACGAATCGGAGTAAATATGACTTTTGTTAATTTGGCTGGTGCCCGTTATAGCTGCCGTAAGTTCAGTGATCGTGCTGTGGAAGCAGAAAAGTTGAATGCTGTTTTGGAAGCTGGCCGCTTGGCTCCCACGGCAACCAATGCACAGCCTGTAAGCGTGTTGGTGTTAAAATCCGAAGAGGCTTTGAACAAGCTTCGTGCATTGACCCGTATGACTTACAATGCGAACTTGGTACTTGTGGTCTGCTATGATACAAATGTGAGCTGGAAGGCTTCCAATTACAACGATGACTTTGACGCCGGCGATATGGATGCGAGCATTGTGACCACCCATATGGCCTTGGCTGCAAAGGATGTTGGCCTGGATACCTTGTGGGCTCGCGCTTTCAATGCCGCTGACGTTGCAAAGGCATTTAATCTTCCTGAAAATGTGAAGGTTGCCTGTATTCTTGACGTGGGTTACGCTGATGCAGAACAGGGTGGCCCTTCGCCCCGTCATGATGCCCGTAAGCCCATGGCTGATTTTGCCAAGGAACTATAACCGTTTTTTTCCCTATAACGCTTTTTTAAGAAAAGAGTTCTCCTGAGGGAGAACTCTTTTTGTTTGTGTGTCCGCCGACACAGTCTATTTTACGAGTCATTTTATGACATTATATGCCCGTAGATTTCTTTGTATGAAAAATCCCTAACAAACTACAAGGAGATATACTATGGCAAACAAAACCGAATATGAAAAATATTTTGACAAAATTCTTGGAAAGAAACTTCAAGAACAGCGCAAGATACTGAAAATGACTCAACAATATGCTGCTAATCAATCTGGTGAATCTCGGCAGTGGGTAAGTGATGCAGAAAGAGGTGTAAAAACGCCCTCCATATACTTACTGTGTCAATACGCTCATTATGCGGGTATTGATATTCACGCAGTTTTTGATGGAGTGATTGATGCGTTTTTTCCGTATATGGAAAAAATTCGTAAAGAAGAAGAGGAGGAAAAACTGAATACATTGTTGAAACGTTTAAAGAAAAGAAAGGGTAAATAAAAAAGGCCGGTCGTTTGACCGGCTTCTTTAAATTTGATAGGTTCATCGTTATTTGATATAGTAGTCGTAACGGACTTTGTTGCCCTTCATGGCGGTTCGTTTCCAGCTGCCGCGGTCATCTTCTGTAACTGCGATGTCGTTGTAGTCCAGGATGTTGTTTTCCTTAGGGAAGAATTCGAATTCAACGTGGTAATCCGTAGATGAACCGTCGCCGTATTCGCTGGTGTGTTCGACAGTTGTTCCGTCGTCAAATTCAAATACGACCTTGCCGCCTACGGGAACGTTTGTCATGCTCCAACGGTAGGTGTCTGCAATTTCCAGAGTTTCGCCGGGCTCCAGCGTCCATGAGGTAGGATCGTTTTCGTACTTGTGGAAGGTAAGGGTGACCTTCTTGCCGCTTTCATTATGGAGGTAGGAAAAACCTTCCAGTTTATTCAATCCTCCGGTGATGTCGTCGGAAGAACATGCGGAGAAAAATACGGTTGCGCAAAACGTAAAAAATAAAAATGTTTTTGTGAAAATACTCATAATTACCCCTTTGTAATCCAATATAGCAAAAACGTGAAAAAATGGCACAAATTTAAGGCGAACATCCTTCCTTGACCTTTGGATTTTTTGCAAAAATTCTAAATTTCATCTCGTAAATTTAACGGGGATAACCCAAAGGATAAATCATGCGTGATCAATTCGAAAGCCCGCTGATTCAGCGTTATGCTTCTAAGGAAATGAGTTTCATCTTCAGCCCGCAGTACAAGTTCCAGACTTGGCGCAAGCTGTGGATCTTCTTGGCCGAATCCGAAATGGAACTGGGCCTGCCCATTACCCAGGAACAGGTGGACGAACTGAAGGCTCACGCAACAGACATCAACTTTGACGTTGCCGAAGCCGAAGAAAAGCGCCGCCGTCACGACGTGATGAGCCACGTTTATGCTTACGGTGTCCAGTGCCCCAAGGCCAAGGGCATCATCCACCTGGGTGCAACTTCCGCTTTCGTTGGTGACAACACCGACCTCATCCAGATGCAGCAGGCTTTGATTATCGTCCGTAAGCGCCTCTGCCGCGTGATGGATAAGCTCTCCAAGTTCGCTATGGAATACAAGGACATGGCTCAGCTTGGTGCAACCCACTTCCAGGCTGCTCAGCTCACCACCGTGGGTAAGCGTGCTTGCCTCTGGCTTCAGGACCTCCTCATCGACCTGGAAGAAGTGAACTTCCTCATCGAAGTGCTGCCGTTCCGCGGCGTTAAGGGCACCACCGGTACCCAGGCTTCCTTCATGGACCTGTTCAACGGCGACGAAGAAAAGATCATGGAACT
>JAKSIB010000037.1 GCA_024399065.1 Fibrobacter sp.
AAAGCCATAGGCTTTTTAGAACCACCGGCCTAGCCGGTGGTTTTCATATACCCAAGAAACAGCCTCGGACGAATCCGGGGCTGTTCTTGTGCCGGATTTTCGTCCAGCACTTCGGGGGTTAGGAGGAACTTTTTGCGACGTTCCGCGACGCTTTACTTCACAGTGAACACGCCGTTTTCGTAGTCGATGACCACTGGCTTTGCTGCGGAAATTGCGCCAGACAAAATTGCATGACTCAGGGGGCGTTCTACATTGCGTTCAATGAAACGCTGAATAGGACGTGCACCGAATTCCGGCTGGTAGGCGCCATCGGCAATGGCGTCCAGGGCGGTGTCGGACAGAGTCAACTGCAAATCCTGACGGGCGGCACGCTTTGCAAGGCCAGCGAACTTCAGCTTTACAATGTCACGGATCTGAGGCTTGGTAAGGCTCTGGAACACCAGAGTTTCATCCAGACGGTTCAGGAATTCCGGGCGGAAGAAAGCGTGAAGGTTGGCGTCAATTTCATCCAAGGTCACCGGCGCCGTATTGCCAGAGGCCAATCGTTCCCGGAACTTTTCAGAGCCCAAGTTAGAAGTCATCAAGATCAGTGTATTCTTGAAGTTCACCGTGCGGCCCTTACCATCAGTCAAACGGCCGTCGTCAAGAACTTGCAGCAAGGTGTTGAACACATCGGGATGAGCCTTCTCGATTTCATCCAGCAGGATGACGCAATAGGGCTTGGTTCGTACAGCTTCCGTCAGCTGGCCGCCTTCTTCGTAGCCTACGTATCCCGGAGGCGCGCCAATCAAACGGCTAACCGTATGCTTTTCCATGTATTCGCTCATGTCGATACGGACCAGAGCATTTTCGTCATCGAAAAGTTCCACAGCCAAGGCCTTGGCCAGTTCCGTCTTGCCGACACCCGTGGGGCCTAGGAACAGGAAGCTGCCAATAGGAGCGTTCTCGCGGCTTAATCCGCTACGGTTCCTCAAGATGGCTTCAGACACAGCTTCCACTGCATCATCCTGACCAATAACGCGAGCGTGCAGGCGTTCATCCAAATGCAACAACTTGGACTTTTCACCTTCGCAAAGTTTCGTCACCGGAACGCCAGTCCAGCGGCTTACTACCAGGGCGATGGTATCTTCCGTCACCTCTTCGCTCAAATCGGAATCAGCTGCGGCCTTACGCATCGCTTCGGTCTTTTCGGCGATTTCCTTTTCCAAGTTCACGATCTTGTTGTACTTCAGTTCTGCGGCGCGGTTCAAGTCGTAGCGGGCTTCGGCCTGTTCCATTTCGTCCTTGGCCTGCTGCAAAGCTTTCTTCAAGTTCTGCAGTTCAGCACTCTGGGCGCGACGATCCTGCCAGCGCTCCTGCATGGCCTTTACCGCGGCTTCCGTCAAAGCCAATTCCTCACGCAGCTCTTTCAAGCGCTTTACAGAATTGTCATCCGTTTCCTTCGCCAGAGCCTGCTCCTCGATCTTCATCTGCAGTTCCTTACGCTGCAAGGTATCCAGAGCTTCAGGCACCGTATCCATCTGGGTCTTTACAAGGCTTGCGGCTTCATCGATCAAGTCAATCGCCTTATCCGGAAGGAATCGGTCGCTAATGTAACGGCTGGACAGCTTAACAGCTGCAACCAGGGCGTTATCGTGCAAACGGACTCCGTGGTGGGCGTCAAAGCCATCCTTGATGCCACGGAGGATGGAGATAGATTCTTCTTCGCTGGGTTCGTCAACCTGCACCGGCTGGAATCGGCGTTCCAACGCGGAATCCTTTTCGATGTACTTACGGTATTCCTGGGTGGTGGTAGCGCCAATGCAGTGCAATTCGCCACGAGCCAGCTTCGGCTTCAGCATATTGCCCAAGTCCATGGAGCCCTCGGTCTTGCCGGCGCCCACGATGGTATGGATTTCATCAATGAACAGAAGAGTATTTCCGTCTTCTTCAAGAGCGTCCAGAACAGATTTCAGACGTTCCTCGAAGTCGCCGCGGTACTTTGCGCCAGCCATCAGGGCGGACAAATCCAGGGCGAAAAGTTTCTTGCCCTTCAAGGCGTCAGGCACATCGCCGCGATAGATTCGCTCGGCGAGCCCTTCGACGATAGCGGTCTTACCCACGCCAGGTTCACCAACGAGGCAGGGGTTGTTTTTCGTCTTTCGGCTAAGGATCAAGATAACACGACGGATTTCCTCTTCACGGCCAATGACCGGCGAAAGCTTGCCATCGGCAGCCATTTCCACCAGTTCACGGCCATACAACTTCAGCGGAGACTGTTCCTCGGCATTGGCGGCACCGGCGAAAGGATCGGAGAGCCAAGTCTCCACCACTTCCACAGAGCCCAGGGCATCCTCAAACACCTTGGCAAGGCCACGATCCCCTGCAAACTTCATCAAGGCCACCAGCAAGTCGCCGGGGGTCACCATGCGGTTCACCTGACGGGCCGCCTGCACAGCTGCACGCAAAACACGGTTCAAGTCGTTATCGGGGCCCACATCCGGGTTCGCCCCTTCCACACGGGGCACCTTCTGCACAAAAGGCTCCAAACGACCGCGCAGTTCATTTCCCTTAATGCCCTTGCTCTTGTACAGCTTTTTCAGGGTAGCGTCAGGACCTTCCACCAGACCCACGGCCAAATGGGCACATCCCAGGTAGGAATGGGAATTACGGTCCATCAAACTCTGGGCCTTGGCCAAAACCTTTTCTGCATCGTTATTAAAATCAGACATATTTGCCTCTTTTGGCGATTAGCGGCATTGCCATCCCGCTTTTTCGCACTTTTCCTTTTATTTATCGCTCCTTCTTATGCAATTGTCATGCCAAACCCACGAAAAAAGCACTTTTTAGTACAATTCGCCATAAAAAAACGCATTTTTTATAAAAATGTGGTTTTTTAGCTCAAAAACGACAATTTTATTGTTTAAAACAGGAACTTCTCCCTTCTCAAAATAAATCGATTTACTGCTCCATTTTGCAACATGTCAAACTTGTAGAAGCAAGTAAATTTATTGTTTGCTGTTGTAAAACACAACAACGGAATATGGTCTTGGAGTATACCTCTTTGGAGGCTACAAATCTATCTTATAGATACAAAACCAAACATCCCATACACCAAAAAACGGTTCCCCTTCAAAGGGAGCCGTTTTTTTTTCGGGTCGCGGCGTTCGGCCGGGTGTGGCGTTCGGCCGGGTGTGGCGTTCGGCTTGTAGGGTGTGGCACTAGCTTCGCTAGTGCTCACCCCATCACCTCGGCCATGCCCCAAAACAAGTTTTGGGTCGCGGCGCTCGGCCGAGTGTGGCGCAAGCGCCACCCTCTGCGGCTCGGTCATGCCAGAATGCAAGCATTCCGGCGCGACACTCGCCTTGTAGGGTGTTGTAAAACTATACAACACTTTGTCATCCAGGAGTATTCCACATTGGAGGAGGAATATGTAATTTATGAACACAAAACCAAACATCCCATACACCAAAAAACGATCTCTCCTTCTCGGAGGGATCGTTTTTTTCTGCAAAGACCTTTGGAGCACAACTACACTAACAATATCCTATCCCAGGTTGTCCTAGAAAAGCCGTTTCAGGCTTTGTTCATAGGCATTTTCGTCATGGAATTTATGCAAACGCAGCATTATCCAGCAAAACATTCACATATGTCTGGTACGGGATGCCCGCTTCTGCCGCTTTTTTCTTGATTGCATCAACGGTTTTGACCTTGAGTCGGATGGAATACATCTTTTTCTCTTCTTTAGAATCAGCAACGGCTTTCCTGATTCGGGCCAACGATTCTTCAAGAGTCTCCGATTCATTGCCACCAGTGATTACAGTCATAGGTTCTCTCACGGAGGTGTCATTTTCGAGTTCCTCAATTTCCTCCTTAGAAAGGAAATCATCAACCAGTTTAAAGCCCTTGGGCAGTCTAGTCTTCTTACGCATCTTGCACCTCGTCTTCTCATCTATTACCCTCATTATTATAGCAAATGTATTGACAATTATCAATACAAGCCAACATTCATCCACCATTTTCCCCTTAGACTCGGCGACCATGGCCGAACTCATGCTACGATGTCGGAATCATAACGATTTGATTCCGAGAAAATTCATCTTTAGTCATAAAGCCTCCTTTGTTCATTTACTGTTTCCAGAGGCGTCTTTAAAATACGGCAAAGCCATATAACAAAAAGACGCACTTCTCCATTTGACAGAGAAGTACGTCGGGCAGTAATGTAGGTGATTTTTAGAAAGTTGGCAAGGGAGGGAAAATATTTTTACAAAGCAAAACCTAATCAAATAAAAAATTCTTTGGCTCGCAATCTACTTTCCTTTTGGGGGTTAGGTTAAGTTATTCGGCCTTGGGTTCTTCAGTCGAGGCGTCGACGCTCACGGACGGCGTTTCGGCGGGGGCGCTCGCTTCGGAATCCTCGGCGTCCACAGATTCTTCTTCGTCGCTCTTGACGGTCTTCTTGGTGCTCTTGGCAGCCTTGGAGGCCTTGACACTTTCGATGAAGGAGTTCACGTGGTTGATGAAGGTCGGATCGAAGTCCTTGTTTTCGCCCTCGATTTCGGCAATGGCGTTCACGCGCTTCACCAGGGCCTTGTAGGCGTTCTCGCAGTTGAGCTTGGCGGTCCTGATATCAGTACCGATCTTGGTTGCGCCAGCCTCCATCCTGTTGTGGACGGCTTCTACGAAAGCTTCCTGGGCGGATTCAAGTTCCTGGAACCAAGACGTAAAACCAGCCTGCTTGTGTACGGACTTGTCCAGGGCAGAGATATCCTCGATCAAGTTGCCAAGAATACCGGATTCGGTATTGTTGTTTGCCTTGCGGATATCCGGGAACTTGTCGTACACCGCCTTGATGGTCAATGCGGCCTCGGCAACTTCTTCCGTGGAGCTCTTGACCATGGCATTCAGGTAGGCAAGGCCGTTTGCATAGGCCTCGTCGCGGCGCTTGTCTGCAGCCTTCACCAGTTCGTCCATGGTAAGGTCTCCTTGGTTGTTCTTCAGAAGAACCTTGAGCTTTTCCGCTGCGGAACGGTATTCCGCAAGAAGCTTGCCGGTGGTTGCCTCGGGCAACACAGAAGTTTCACCGAGAATGTGACTGTGGAAACCAAGAGCCTCATTTGCAGAGAACAGATGGGTGCTATACTGAGTGATTTCGTAACTCATATTTATCTCCTAACAAGTTTGCCGCTAAACAATTTTCACCCCATGACACCGTAGCGGCAGTCACCTCGAAAGAGGGACATCAAAAGAAATACGAATTTCAAGTATGCCAGACCATAAATCTTGTTATAAATTTCAAAAAAATTGAATCTTGCGTAAATTTATAGATTACGAAGTACACTCAAGATGAAATTTCTACGCTTGTGAGTTTCCGAAGGTTCACTCGAGATGAAATTTCTATGCTTGCGCATTTCCGAAGATTCACTCAAGATGAAAATCCAACACCCGCGAATTGCGGGAAGTACATACAAAATGGAATTTTAGCGAACGCAACTCGTCGAAAGTTCACTCAAAATGAAATTTTAATTGACGAGACTCGCCAAAAGCACGTTGAAAATGAAAATTCAACGTGAGAAATTTCCTGAAAGTACATCAAAAATGAAAATGCAATGTACGCAGCCTTAGCGGCCGCCAACAAGGATCTGGTCCACCTTGATGGAGGGCTGGCCCACAGTCACAGGAACGTGGCCGGAGCTTGCGCCGCAAACGCCTGCAGCAAGTTCCCAGTCATTGCCCACCATGCTAATGCGGGGCATGATTTCGTGGCCCTTTCCGATGAGAGCAGCGCCGCGGACCGGTTCGCAAATCTTGCCGTCACGGATCACGTAGCCTTCATCCACGGCAAAGTTGAATTCACCAGTAGCCGGGTTCACGGAACCGCCTGCCATACGGGCGGCATACAGGCCGTAATCCACGCTGGAAATCATGTCGTCCAAGGTATCCTTGCCCGGGGCGATAAAGGTATTGCGCATACGGCTTACAGGAGCGTACTTGTAGCTTTCGCGGCGAGCGCTTCCAGTGCGGGCAATACCCACTTCCTGGGCGCCAACACGGTCAGACATGTAAGTCTTCAGCACGCCGTTTTCGATCAAAACGGTGCGTTCCGTGGGAGTTCCTTCGTCATCCACCTTCAGGCTTCCCCAGACACCGTCCAAGGTGCCGTCGTCAATGGCAGTCAGGCAAGGCTGACCAATGACTTCGCCCAGCTTTCCGCAGAAGGGGCTTGCATTACGGCGCACCGATTCCGTTTCCAGCGGATGTCCGCAGGCTTCGTGGAAAATCACACCGCCAAAGCCGTTGCCCATGACCACAGGCATCTGGCCGCCGGTAATGTAACCTGCAGTCAGCATGCGCAAAACGCGTTCGCCAGCAGAAGTAGCCAACTGTTCCGGATCGTAATTTGCCAGCAGTTCGTAACCGCCAATAGCGCCCGGACGTTCCGCAGAAGTCAACCGTTCCGTACCATCGGAAGCAGTGACGCTAACGCTCAAGCGCAGGTGGGAACGATCCATTTCGATGTTCAAGCCTTCGCTGTTGAGCAAATGAATATGGGTGCAGTCATCAGAAACGCTGACCGCAACCTGAGCCACCTTGTCGGACATGGCGCGAGCCGTCTTATCTGCACGGAACAAGAAGTCCTGCTTTACCGCCTGACCCAACACGCGGGGGTCCTTGAAAGCGGCGGCATTATAGTCGCAGACACGCTTTGCAGGAGCAAATTCAAAAGGCTTTGCAGCGGAGCCTACCCCACCGTTCATGGCGGCAATGCGGCCAAAAGCCAAAGTCTTCACCAAGTTCACCAAGGCTTCTTCAGACTCGTCGCTGGTAAAACCATAAAGCACTTCGGTACCATAGAGCAAACGAATGCCGATACCGTAATCCGTGCCCGCCGTAGCAGATTCAATCTGGCTAGACTTCAAACCCAAGGAGGAACTGCGGGTTTCTTCTTCGAAAATTTCTACAAAGTCAGCACCGGCGTTTTTGCCGGCTTCAAAAATCTTTACTGCAACAGACGGATTCATCGACTAAACCTCGCGAGTAGCCACGCCACCCTTGCGCATGGCGTCCTTGATTTCAGGAATGGTGTAGTCGCCAAAGTGAACCATAGAAGCCACCAAGGCAGCATCTGCGGAAGTCTTGTTGAACAAGTCCACAATGTGGTCCGGAGTGCCGGCGCCACCGCTGGCAATCACAGGAATCTTCACGGCGCGGGCCACCTGGTCCGTAATGTTCAGTTCGTAACCGTTCTTGACACCGTCGGTATCAATGGCGTTCAAGCAAATTTCACCAACGCCCAGTTCTTCGGCCTTCTTGGCCCATTCCACGGCATCCAGACCCATAGCCTGGCGACCGCCGCGAATATAAACTTCGTAACCGCTGGGGAACTTCTCGGAAACGCCCACAAACTTGGCATCCATACCCAGCACAATGCACTGACGGCCAAAAGCCTTGGCACCTTCTGCAATAATTTCCGGATGAAGAACAGCCAAGCTATTCACGCTCACCTTTTCGGCACCGGCAAGCAAAGCCTGGTGCATGTCGTCGAGATTGCGGATACCGCCACCCACTGCAAAGGGGATAAACACACGCTTTGCAATCTGGCGGATCATTTCCATGTCGCAGGGGCGATTCTCGGCACTGGCGGTAATATCGTAGAACACCAGTTCGTCCACGCCTTCGTCGCTATAGCGGGCACCCATCTCCACCGGATCGCCGATATCGATATTACCCTTGAACTTAACACCCTTCGTCACCTTGCGGTCACGGACATCCAAGCACACAATCAAACGTTTAGTAAGCATGACTCAAATTTAGTAATTCTTTTTTGGTTCCCACGCGGGGGTAGTTCTCACAGTTCAAGAAAAATCAAAAGGAGGATTCCGAAGAATCCTCCAGGTAATCTTTTCCGAAGTCCGGCAACAATTACAAATTGCGGTCGATAACGGTCTTCACAGTGTTCTTGGGAACTGCGCCAACCACATTGCCCACTTCAACACCGTTTCTGAACAGCTTCATGTTGGGAATGTTGGTGATGCCGAAACGAGCGCAAATGTCGCTCACACCCGGATCATCCACGTTGATCTTGGCGATGATAGCCTTGCCATCGTATTCAGCAGCCAGTTCTTCAACAACCGGACCCATCATCATGCAAGGGCGGCACCAAGTAGCCCAGAAATCAACGAAAACCAGTTGACCAGAGCTAATCACTTCATCAAAATTTTGAGCAGTAAGAGTCAAAGCAGCCATTTAAAGCCTCCATTTACAAAATTAAAGATAGCAAAAATTAGAAGGTAAAGCCAATGGTATAGTTAATATCGATTCCAATTCCGATATTCGTCACATCTTCCACATCATTTTGGCCATCTTTGTCAATAAAAACCTGACTATAGACAGCACCAATGTCCAAAGAAGTAACAAAATGGGTGCCAAGACGGTACTTTCGACCTAAATAGGCGCTAAGAGCAATGCCATTTCCGGAATCTTTAAGGTTATCGTACCTGCTATCATCGTATTTATGAATCAGCTTTACGTATTCATAGGTAAAATGAACCGATGTGAACCAGCCCACATGCTTTCGGTCAAAATAATAACGGAAACCTTCAGACAAACCGAAAACATCTATGTAGCCCGACTCATGCTTCTTGGAAATTCTTTTTCCGGAATAGAACGGACGGGTGATAATAGAAGCGTTGGTATTGATTACCGCTTCCACAGTTGCATAAAATGACGGATTGTCCCAAAATAAGGGATAAGTAATCAAGGAAAGAGGATGAAGTTCGACAGCGAACAAAGGCTCATCGCTTTCCACATACTTTTCCTTCGCAGGAACAGCTTCAGTCTTTTTTCCTGCAGCAGGAACCTGGGCAAAGGCGGCCACCGCAAGGACGGCCACACAAAGCAAAGATTTAACAAACCAATTCTTCATACACAACCTAAAAGAAATTAGTAGATAAAGCGGATAGCGTCGCAATAAAGTGTGGCGCCATCAACACCCACATAGAAATTACCCGCAGAACTAGCCGCCATGGCAATTCGAACGTGAGTTACAGGGAAATTTTCAGGAGAATTTGTATCAACAAGGTGATTGTCAATACCCTTCGAATTCTTTAATCCAGAAGCATCCAATGCACTAGACTGATACAGCGGGGATCCAGTCAAAGCCTTACCATAATTAAGTTTCATTCTTATCGTTTTGAAACCCGTACGTTTTGCGTCCGTAATCGAGACCACATCCGGGTCATCTGTAGAAGTTACTGTGGTAGCTCGATACCATGCAGAAGCAACCATCGTGTTCACGTCCGTTGACGTACGATACCTATTTTTTCCATCATTAGCAGTACGTTCAATTCCATCTTTGGTCAATCTACTTTCCAGAACAACATACAAGTCACAGGAATCTCCCTTTCCTTCATATTTCACATCAAACTCTACATAACTGGGACGGCCATAGAAAGGACGACCAAAGTCAATAAGTTCATTACCATCCTTATAGCCTAACATTGATGTAGCTAATTCTCCCTTGGGGTTAAAATAGCCCGTAAAGGTATTACCACTTGCAATTTTTCCCATATACTTTGTAGTAGTCATTTTCAGAACTTCACCACTTTCAGTAGACACGGCCAATTGTTTCGTGAAGCTATTATTCCCGTTATCCCAGCCCTTAAGGTCATAATTGTTTTTGTTGTCATCTGCAGTCCAAACACTTGCAGTAATGTTCATACTCGGGTATTGGTAACCAGCTTTAAGCTTATATGTCTTTGTTTCCCCTATGGAATTCTTCACGACAATGGTCTTTGTCTTTGCAAAATCGTAGCTTCCACCCTTCTTGAATCCATCAATAACGGCATCCTTAGACAAAACCAGGGAATCAACAACCAAAGAATTCAATTTCAAATCCTTCGAGTAATCCATTTCAAAGAAAATCGAATCAGACGACGGATCAATAACACCGACAACCTTTTGAGAGCCAATAGAAATGTATCGCAATTCAGGGGATTCAGGTGGTTCTTCCACAGCAGCCTCAATGGTCCATTCCTTCGTAGAACCATCTTCGGCGGAAACGACAATAACCGCACTACCATCGGACAAATCCACAGGAAGTTCTGTTGTCAAAGACGCTTCAGCAGAAAGTTCGCTCATAAAGAAAACTTCACTCAAATTCGTTCCATAAGCAACCTTGAAAGCGATTGTTCTCTTTTCAGCATCAATTACCGGAGCTTCTGTAACAGAAATTCCTTCCAATTCAAACTTCACGATTTCTGCAGCGCTAGACTTAGGATAGTCCGCAGAAACAGTCCATTCCACATCGGAGCCGTCTTCAGCAGTAATAGTCAACTTCTGCGGAGTGCGCAAATCCTTAGAAGCCAGTGTAGCAGAAGCCAAATCAGAGACCTTGATGGTCACAGCCACATCAGCCATAGCATCCTTGGAAGTCATGTGGAGAACAACCGTCTTATTTTCGGCATTCACCGTTGCTGCAGAAACTTCTCCCGTTGCAGAAATAGAGACAAGTTCCTTTTCGCTAGAAGCCACATAGTCTGCCGCAGCAATGCTAAGCAGCAACACCCATGTCCTTTCCGTACCATCTTCGGCAGTAACCTTAAAATTCTGTGACTCAGCCCAAGATTCCACTTCACTGGGATTGGGAGCAATCTTTGCACCGCTGGAAAGAATGCAAGTATCGATCTTTGCAGTTTCCAAGGTTTCATCACTCTTCAGTTTGATGGAAATGGTATCAGCGGCGTCACCGTTCTTGGTGCTGGTACTAATCTGGTTCTTGAACTTCAGAGTCAAATTGGTAGCGGAGTTCTTGACAGCATCAACAACAACAATCCAAGTCTTCACAGAATCATTTTCCGCAGTCACCTTAAAGGTCTGAACCACAGACCAATCCTTTACAGACTTGGGATCAACATCAATTTTTGCAAGACGATGAACAAAGGAAACGGTGGAATCAAGAACTACCGTTTTCAAGTCCGTGCCCTGAGCAAAGGTCACAAAGATTGTATCATTACTAGTCTTATTTTCCAATTCATCAACAAACTTAATCGTAAAGTTGTTATCGCCGCTCTTCTGAACTTCAACGCTAGAAGAAGACTGATCGGCAGTCACACTGCTGCTAGATTTCACATCAGATTCTTCGCTAGAAGATGTTCCTTCGGAAGCAGAAGAAGTCACTTCCTTTTCCACGCCAGGAATGGTAAATTCAACCTTCCAGATGGCCGGGTCACCGTTTTCAGCAACCACCATCAAGTAAATTACCTGGCTCTTGGGAATACGGATCTTGTCTCCAGCCTTAAGGCTCTTCTTGACATAGGAGACTTCCTGAGCCAAGGAATCCAGGCCAGCGGAATCACTGGGGAATTCCTTGAACTTGCCATCTACCAAATGCAGCGTAGCCAAGTTGCTGGCGCTGATGTAACCAATGGTCAAAGAATCCCAAGTTTCCAGGGATTCAGCCGGGGCTACAGTTGTAATCTTGATAACGTGCTCGCTTTCCGAGAAGGACGCATCGCCATCCTGTTCTTCAAAGGCAATATTCTTGAAGACATTATAATGGGAGGTACCGAATTCGTCGTAGTCTGCGGTGCAGGCAACAAGGCCTAGTACAGCAAGAACCGAGACCAAAAAGATATACAACTGTTTCATACTAACCCCTTAGTAGTTCAGTTTGAATTCATCGATTGTGAGCTGGGAACCTTTACCACCACGATACTTTCCGCTATTGCCCAAGGTTCCACCATCAACAACAAATGCATAGGCAGAGGAAGCGAACATCACGCGAATAGAGGCGACTTCTTCTTCCCCTGTTCCCAATTCCAAGTCATTGATGCCTGCATAGCCCTTACCGAGCAATCCTGCATCAGAGCCATACTGAAGGTCAACCCTTTCTGTAGCAAATTCTGATGATGCGGTCTTCACGATAGAACCCGCAGCTACAATTTCGTTATTTGCGCTAACAAGGATTACATAAATCAAACCCTGCTGCGGATATGTCGAATTGCTATTTGCCACGTGCTCATAAGAATACGTTACATCAAAGGATACAGGTCGTTCACTAAACGGCTGTCCAAATGTCATGCCCAAAGATATATCGGAAGCATAACTGGCATCTGGAGTACCACTTGTATAATTCCACTGATACAAATGGACTATGTCCGTATTAGCAAAGGATCCTGCAAAATAGAAGCCACCAGCCATCTTCCAGCTTCCATTTAACAAGAAGGAACCAACAATTTCTCGAGTAGTCAGAGTCAACTTTGAGCCTGCAAATTCAGCATTAGCAGCAGACTCTATTTTAATGGCAGCAACCGTTTTAGATTTTGCCATAGCATCGCTGGTACTGCCCCAGAAGGTCTTATCCCAGCTATCGAAATGAGAGCCAGGCAACTGGGCGCCAACGTATTCAGAGGAACTGGATTCCGGTTCCACCTGTTCACTGGAGGAGCTTACAACGATTTCTTCAGAACTGCTGGACTCCGGAACGACTTCGCTGCTAGAGCTTTCTACGACTTCAGAGGAACTGCTGGGAACAACAATTTCGGAGGAGCTAGATTCCACCACGACTTCTTCGCTGGAAGAACTAACCACGATTTCTTCAGAGCTGCTGGATTCTACAACTTCTTCGCTGGAGGAACTTTCTACGATTTCTTCAGAGCTGCTAGACTCTACAGTTTCTTCGCTAGAGCTTGAGGGAATAATTTCACTAGAAGAGCTTTCTTCAACCGGTTCTACAGAACTGGAAGATTCGTCAACTGTTTCAGAAGAACTGGATTCTACAGTTTCTTCACTGGAACTAGATTCTTCGTCTTCGTACTTGCTGGAGCTAGAGACGTCGGCATCTACGGAGCTGGAAGACTTTTCTTCCACAGGGTAAGAAATAGTCCAAACAGCAATGGTACGATCCTTGTCATCCAGAACAACAATACGAACCATATTAGTGTCAGCAAACTTGATCACGGAACCTTCGGTCAGTTCGTTATCCCAGTCAAAACTGGGATCCACCGGGTCATCATCCGTTGCGACAAAGTACTTTGCACCGCCCAAGGTAGACAAGGAACCAACGACCAAGGAATCAACGGCCTCGGGCAAGGTGATTTCCAGGTTTTTCTCATCTACGGAATATTCTGCAGATTCAAAAATGTCTGCAACCTCTTCGGGATTGATTTCATTAATCTTTTTCCCTTCTTCGCCACAACCGGCCACCAGGCCCAAAGATGCCAACAAGGCTCCACCAACCATCAACTTTTTAAAATAATTACGTTGCATTTGTAGACTCCTTAAAAGAATGCGACCAAGGAGAAATTCAAGGCCAAAAGGTTAATGGTAAAGTTCACGATGTTCGCAACAATGCGGCTACTGGTTTCACCGTTTTCCTCAATATCCAAGACGCTGGTGCTCAAGCCCAACAATCCGACGGAGGTTTCAAAGGCAAAACGGTCCAGCACCATAATGCAAATACCAGGATTGATACCCACCTCGATAGACCAGGAGGAATTCCTGGACTTATCCATTTCCTCGCCGTTGTCGCTTTGGGATATGCCGTAGGAATAGCCCACGTTAATAGAGGTTTCGTTAAAGAAATAAAGGTTACGAGAATCAAACACCTTAAAGTAATTCTTCAGCATGGGCTGGAAGAAGAAGCCGTTACTTACATACTTGCGGTGTTGCTTCATGTCCAAAAGATCTTCCAGCATGGCGAAATCAATATCATACCAGGTGCGGGAGTAGCCAGCGCGCAAACCGATAGCCATGGCGTCCTTGATGAAGTAGCCCCCGAAGGCTTCCAAGGTAAAGGTGTAACCATAAGCTTCGTACACATCGCCAATCATGATGTTCAAGGCGTCGTCTTCAGAATTAGCCTGGATCAGGGAAAGGGACAAACCGGAATAGACATGGCCCTTGGCAATGGCTTCGTCCTTTTCTACAGGGAACAAGGACGCGAGCAGACCACCTTTCTTTGCGGGTTTAGAAGTATCCGCAGCAACAGCAGTTTCCTGAACCTCAGTTTTTGCGGTATCTTCAGCAACCGTTACAGAGTTTTCTGCAGGCGCCACAGATTCAGCAGCTGGTTCCGAAACCTGTTGTGCTGTTTGTTCCAAAGAAGTCTCAGAAACAACGTTTAATTCAGCAGAAGTTTCAATATTTTGATCATCCTGCGCAAAAGACGAAACTGCCCCAAACAGCATCGTCAAAACAACAAATATGCTAAATGTTTTCCTCATGCCCCAAATATAAAAAAGTCCCTACAATAAGGATTTAAAACTCCCTTCAAGTTAGGGTAAAATACTATACGGCAAACAAGTTAATTTGCGTTATTTTTTGAATCTGAGGAACAACCCCTCAATTTCCGAGCGGAACGCCTTGAACATGGTCATTCCACGCAAAGAATCATTAAAATAGTCCACTTCCATGAAATCCGGAGCCTCAACTTCAGCATTTTCCAGATCGGTAGTCATTTGTATGTAATTTGACGGATCCGCCACAACGACAACCAGCATGGTATAATCGGCAGTCACCGGCACACTAAATCCGACCTCAAATTCCAGGATTAAACGGCGATTTTCAAATTTCACCTTAAAATCCTTGATTTTTTCCGCAGTCAAGAATTTGGTACCAAGAAGAACATAGTTGTAATAGTTTTCCTTGACTATGGGGTCCAAAATTTCTTGTCTAAGAATATTCGTTTCCTTTTCAGACAAAATTCCATCGCCATCATCGACAGACGATATCATGGCGGCACTGTAAATTTCGTCATAAGTCCAGCGATTTTTCACCCCAGCAAACCCCTGGTTATCAAAATCAACCGTTACCGAGGCATCAAGAAAAACATGAGGATGTGCAAAAGCCGTCCCGCATACACTAAGCAATAGCAATACACAAAGAACGGCTTTTCGAATCATGGGTCTCCCCAAAACTAGAATGCAAGAATAAAGCCGGCAGTGAGAAGGCCTATGCCCAAGGCCCCAAGGCCTACACCGACGCCGAATTTAGTGTCACCGCTGTCATTGAGACGGTGGTTATCCTTAACCATCTGGCGTGTGTCGTCACTATCAAAGGCGGCCAATTTTTCATACACCTTTTTCTTATCAGCAGCGGCAGACCAATCTCGTTCTGCAAGGAACCACAACACACCACCAGCAACAACGGGAGCGATGGAAGCCCACAACATAACTCGACCAACACGATGTTTGCTTCGTCTGCTGTTAAATTCGTTCTGAGCCTGAATGAAGTCCAAATCGTCAAGAACCGGAGTCATTTCGACGTTCACGATATTCGGCATATAAGGCTTGATTTCCAAGGTAACGGAGGTATCACGATAGCCAACCTTACGCAGGTAGATCTTTGCATCGACCTGGGGCTTGATGCTATCAACCACCATGTCCGTAATGTAATGAGGCATCACGTACTCCGTAGGTTCCTCGTTAACAAATACTTCCACGGCTTCAGGATCAGTATTCAAAGTCAGTCGAGTAGACGGACGAAGAACAGGTATGGTCACCTTATTCAAGCTATCCTTGTTGATACGGACCACTGCAGAGCCCCACCATTCCACATCCTTAAGAACCTGCATTACAGAAATCGTGTACTTGCCAGGCTTGATGTTCTTGATGGTATCAGGAGCAGTCTGCTTCAACGGAATGCCATTCACAAAGAGAGAGCAAGCGGCCGGTTCAGAAACCACATAAAGATTTGCAGATCCCGGCGGATACAGCTCAATCTTTTCTTCTTCCTCGACAATTTCAAGAACTTCATAATTGGAAAGGGAGAGGTCAATCATGACTTCGTCTTCCAAGTTATAAAGGCGCTTCAAGTCAAGTCGATAAATCTTGATAAAGGGATTTGCCGCATCGGCTTCAATACTATCCTGGATTTCACGCTGACGAATTTCTTCTTCAACCTTGGCGATTTCCTCCATTTTCTTTCGGTCATCTTCCTTGGCCAAGGCCGTTTCAAGGTCATCATCGGAGCCATCATCTTCTGCGACAGTTTCGGTTGCTGTTTCAGCTTGAGCAGCAACAGATTCCTTCACGGCATCGGTCATAATGACGGCAGTATCTTTCTTGATTTCGACTTCTTCGTCTTCTTCTTCCTCGACTTCTTCAACTTGCTGGCCGTTGCTTCTCTGAAGTTCCGCATTTGCTGCGTCAGCCAGACGTTCAAAACGTTTCAGCTGTTTTTCGGTAGGCTTCTTGAGGTAAACAGTATCCTTTTCAATTTTCACGAAAATGGCTTCCTGTTCAACAGAATCGCCATTCACCCAATAACGGGCTGCAACTTCTCTTTTTTTCGGACCTTCGGGAACAGAGACCGCCACCTTTGCGGAATCTACAGCCGGAGCCTTCGCTGCAGAATCCACAGCAGCGGAGTTTTCGGAAGCAGCTTCAAAAGCCGCGTCCTGAGAGGATGCTGATTCCTGAGTCCAATCATCAGCCTCTTGTGCAAAGGCTACGGCACCCAAAAATGCAAACGAAATAAAAATCTTCTTCAACATGTAAAGAAAGATAAATAAAAAAAGGGGCCAAAAGCCCCTTAAATTCTAGGTTTTTATCATTTTTGCACAATAAATCGGGCCTCTTCCCTCGGAACGGTCAGGAAGAATATGAACACCAAATTCTGTACGGTCCGCACCAGGCAAAAGATCCCTGATTTCCACCGACTGCATCGACGGCCTTTTCTTCAGAATTTTCTTGACAACATCGTCATTTTCCATGGGAGAAAGGGCGCAAGTACCATAAACAAGCATACCACCCGGACGCAAGGCATCCACAGCAGAGGCGAGCAGGGCTCCTTGTTCTACCGAAAGACGCTTCACTCGCTTACTGGACCATTCCGCCAAGTGGGTGGGAGAAGCCAAGACATGTCTATCAGAAGAACAGGGTGCATCCAACAAAATGCAATCGTAGGACTCCTTTTTATGAAGTCCGAACTTCATTCCGTCATAGCCGGTAACATTGATAATATTACGCCAGGATTCGGGCAAAGATTCGTCAATGACGCGTTTCAAACGCATTCTGCGATCCGGTGAGCGATCGTTGCTCTGCAACGACCCCTCCCCCTTCAATTTTGATGCAATTACGAGAGTTTTACCGCCAGGAGCGGCACACATGTCCAAAACATCCATGCCCGGCTCCACGCCCAGAGCTTCCGCAGCAAAAACCGAAGCCTCATCCAGAAAATAAGGCTCCAAATTGTCGCCAAACTGCAGTTTCGTCGCCCTGCCCTCGCCCTTCAGAGCTTCCAACAGCGCAGGCCAACGTTCTCCGTATAGTTTCTCGTAATAGTCAAAAAATTCCATCACACCCAAACATAGAAATTACAAGAAGTTTCGCACAAGGATGACTATTCCTGCGTCCGCATCAACGGCATAATTAATGAATTCAGCCAAAAAACGAAAAAACCTCTCGTTTCCGAGAGGTCTTTTCATTGAGTTACCAGGATTCGAACCTAGACAAACAGAGTCAGAATCTGTTGTGCTACCATTACACCATAACTCATCGTGTGAGCCAAAGTTAGTTAAACTATTTTGCTTTGGCAAGGGGATTTTTGAAAATTATTTCAAGCTGGGGGGTGAATAGGTCATCCACTGCTGTTGCTGGGTGCCATCTTCCGGCAGAGAAACCGGGGTCAGAGTCACATAAACCCATCTCGGAGCGTCAGATTTCTGCAAAACAGACATCACCTTCGGGTCGCCAGAGTACAGCACAATTTCCTGATTTCCCTTGGGCAAATCAGCCAAGGTCAGCAAATTGCAGGTCACATCGCGAACAAAGTGGGAGGTTCCCTTAATACCCACAACCACGCTATTCACCATGCAGTTGGAAGACTGGGTGGTATCATCACGATCAACAACCAGGGAAACGCCGCTAATCAAAGTCGACGGCTTGGACAAGGTATCCGCACCAATATCCAAAGTGTCCTTTAATTTTGCGATTTCCTTCTTTTGGACATAACGGGAAGTTCCAGCAAGGAACACAATATCATCCTGGACCTTGCGGAACTCCACTCGGAAGGAGTCTTCCGGGACAGATTTCGGCAGAGGCAACCACCAGCGGCCAAGACTATCAGTCTTTGTGAGGGTCTTGAATTCCAGGGAGTCCCCTTCAGTGAATTCAAAGCCGAACAAGTCCGTAATCAAGGAAACTTCAACACCTTCACAGGGTTTGCCATTCTTGCATGCTACGGTTCCAGACAAACGAGCAACATCCTTTGCTGCGGCTTCAGATTCCTTAATCAGGGAATCGATTTCGGTAGTGGTACTCCAGATGAAGGGACCCACGTCCAAGGTGTCCCCTCCCTTAATCGTGCCATCCATGTTCCAACGGCGATAGATCAGGGAATCAGCGACGCCAGATTCCTGCAACTTTGCAACAATCTGCGGGTCACCCGGGAAGAATTCCATCCACCAGTCACCTTCCGGAATCAGAACTGAGAAGGAATCGCCAGCGAAAACGCTTTCATGGAAAGGAGTTCCGGCCACATAGACCACAAAGTGAGAGCCCACCTGAACCGCAGGTTCGGCCACATCTTCATAAGTCATAGAGCTCTTGAATATAGCAGCCTTGGCCAGCTTGATGTTTCCAAGATCCTTGGATTTAGACGTTGTACGCGGCAGGTAGAAAATTTCAGCAACAGAGGCGTCAATAACAGCCAGCTGGAATGTATCGGCCAAGACGGAATCAAAGGAATACTTACCCTTGGAATCAGTCATAACCTCAAGCTGTTCAGGCATGCCAACGCCGTCGGCAACCTTCATACGGGCCATACGGACAATTGCATCGGAAGCAACACTGCCATCTTCATGATAGACAACACCAGCAATGGTATTTCCGGTGTCAGTCACAGTGCCGGCAACATTCGGATTACAACCAACCAAACAGCTTGCAATGGCCAAAAGCACAAGCAAGGAAGACTTCAAAACAATCTTACTCATTTTTCATCCTCTTCTGTTTCAGGTGGAAGTTCCATTTTTTCCTTGCTCAGCGGGAAGAACTGAATGTTCATCTGGCAGACCATGGTTTCACCTTCGTCGGAGCGAATGATGTCCACCACTTCCTTGCGGAACAAGTCAATCTTACTGATAATACGTTCCAGGCCTTCGGCAGAAACGCTCATCGTCATACAAGATACATTTCTACGTTCGGTGCTGTAATGATCCAGGGCATTTTTACCCAAATCGATCATCTGCTTCTGGAATTCATGTACAAAAAGCGGCGCAATTTCGCTACCGCTGAAGATAGCCTTGTTCACAGAACGGAAATAGCCATCTTCTGCAATTTCAATAAGACCCAAAGTCTTGAGCAGCTGGATAGCCTGCTTAGCCTGGGGCAAGGAGATCTTCGGGTTCAGGAACAAAGCCAGTTCCTGAATATTCTTTTCATTGACATTCAGGACAGACAATGCTTCGCGAGCAGCAACATAATACCACTTGCTATAGTATTCCTGCTGGCTTTTGGTCAAAGACTTAATGGCATTGGGCAACAGGGCGGACATCTGGTCGAAGATAGCCTGCTTGGAAGCAGCCGTTGTTGCATGGGTAAAGTCGACCATCAAGGTGAAATAGCGGCCTTCCTTCTCATTCAAGCCCAAAGCTGCAATAAACTTCGGCAGCATCTGCGGAGTGAGGGACTTACGGCCTCGAATCAGGTCCAAATAGAAGCCAGACGAGGAATACCCCGCCTTTTTGGCGAAAGACCTGTACGAAAAATATCTTTGGACGGACTTACGGTAGTCGTAGTAGTCCTGAAGATATTTTCGATAGTTATAATATGCGTATACGTTCATCGGCATAAAAGATAATTTTTTTGCCTATTTTTGGGAACACCTGTTTTTGAAAATTTACGAAATTTCAGGCACCAAACCATTCCAATCCGCACTATTACTGGGATAAGGAACACTTAGAGAACACTTTCGCGAACACTCTTCATTTTTCCTATACCCACCTTGAAAAAATTTGCCTATATTTAGGGAACACCCAATCCCATCCCTCGGACTTTCGCTTCACTCCAAGCGAAAGTCCTTTTTTTTTATAACAAAAAAGGAACATTTTCAAGCCTTTTATAGCTTCGGGCTTTTACTAAATTTGGGCCATGGAAATGAAAAAAACGCAAATCGTCCCGAAAATCAAGGAATTTTTCCTTCGCGCACTTCGTTTGGTAGGCGTTTTTGCACTTATTTACGTTTGTATGGTATTCTATCTGGCTCTCACCGAGCGCCAAAAAGCATTTCCTAGGGCTATTACGCATAAAGAAGCGAACGCAGCCATCCAAGGCAAGGCCAAAAGTCTATCCTGCACCTTAGAAGACGGCATTGTTCTAGGAGGATGGAGCCTGGGCAGCGAAAACGACCCTATTTTGCTGTATTATCCCGACGCAGAGGAGGACGCTGCGCAATTTTTGGCCGAAATTGAAGAAATTCCGGGAATTCAGCTGGTCACTTTCAATTATAGAGGCAGCGGAGAAAACAAGGGAAAACCGTCAGAAGAGAATTTTGAAACCGACGGAAGCCAAATTTTCGAATGTTCCGCCCAGGTAAACGGAGTTGAGCCTCCCTACGTCATGGGACGCGGTACAGGAGCCATACTTGCCGCTCAGCAGGCGTCCAACAAAAAATACGCACAAACGGTTCAGTTAATCTTTAGCGATCCCATTTTCAGCATCGCCGACGCCGTATCACAAAAATATCGCAAGTTGTACCCAAAGTTTCTCGTAAGATCAAGGGTCAGTGTATCACAAAATATTTTCGATAACATAAAAAAAGATCCATTAATCATACTTGACCGTAAGCAGTTTGAGCATAGAACGAAAGATAATATTCGTATCATAAAAAACAAAACAATTGTAAGCAGAGATGGAGAAACTTTAAACACCACTCTCCGAAAAGCATTGAATTTAAGCACATCAAACGCTGATTCGATTAAAACAAACTAAAAAAACTCTGTATACAGATAATTTGTTACAAAAAGTTGTTTTTCAAAAACTATTGTTCTTTTTTACTTATAATAGTTGCCTAAGGACAACATTTTTTATTAATTTGCATAAAAATTTTAGCACAAACACATTAGTGAGGATGTAACAATATGGAAAGTGTTCTTGTCAAAATGGATATTCGCGGTTTTCTCCGTTTCCCTGCAGAAGCAATCAAGTCCATGAAGTTGGATAAGATGGCCAAGCCGGAAACCGACAAAAAGGGCAACACAGTCGATGCAGGTCCTTATGCGGATATCGAAGTTGATCCCGTCGGCAAGCGCATCGCAATCACCCCGACCAAGGATGCCAAGGCTACCTCTTTCCGCTTTATTCTCGGCGTGAACGGATCCAAGTCCAAGTTCCTTTATTTCAAGGGTGCCCTGAATGCAATTGGCGAAACCATCGCTACCGGCGCATACACTCTTGAAAAAGACGGCAATAGATACGTCTTCACCAGCAAGAACGCACCCAAGAAGAAGGGCGAATGGCAGTTGATCGCCTGCCGTAACGCAGTCGCAAACAAGACCATGCTCTCTATCGACTCTCGTGGAACCATTATTTTCGACAAAAATTCCAAAAACGCCGTGAATACTGTCGTAAATAATACTATGATTGCAGAGTACGACGCTGCAAAGAAGAATTTCAAGCTGACTTTCAGCAAGAAGGGCTTCATCAACGTCCGCACTATCGCTAGCCATGCTAACGCATCCTTCATGGGAACTCTTTCTTCCCAGGGCATCGCCCTTCCCAAGAAGAGTTTCCGTACCGAATGCAAGATTGACGGCAAGGTGCTCACCTTTAACATCGCTGCTTTGGTTGCCGAACAGAAGGCCGCAGCTAAGGCTAGCAAGAAGTAGTCAAACGTAGCCACGAGGTTCAATATGATTGACGTTCTTAAAGTCTTCTACCAGACTCACTACAACTTTGCTGCTCTCAGCATTTTGTTGTTGCTTCTGTTCATCTTTCTTCTGACCAAGAAGAACATCCGTGCAGGCATCATTGTTTTCGCAATTTTGATTGTCTTCAACGTGTTCATCTTCAAGAAGACCGACGGAAAGGCTTGGACCATTTATATTGAACAACCGGCAGTCACCGACTCCTACGGCTATACTTCTAACCCCGAGCCCATCACCATGACGTTCTCCGTCAAGAAGAACTGGACTATCAAGGACGAAAAGGGCGAAGTACACCATTGGTGCTGGGTTGACGCAGCCTGGGACAGCTTTGCCAGCATGGATCTTGTGGCCAAGATTTGGGGCGAAAACTCCGCCAAGAAGATGACGAAGTCAACTGAGACCCGCGTCAACGGCGTAGAATAAATTAAGCGTCCTGAAAATTCAAAACTGAAATTTCACCTGCTTCCATCTGGAGGTAGGTGAGTTTTTTTATCCAGTCACCAGGGGAAGCCACCAAGCCCTGTTCCACGTTCCATTTTCCAAAAATGTGGTGATGACCAAGGACGCACATATCGCAGCCTTTCTTTTGCATG
This sequence comes from Fibrobacter sp., assembly GCA_024399065.1. NCBI lineage: Bacteria > Pseudomonadati > Fibrobacterota > Fibrobacteria > Fibrobacterales > Fibrobacteraceae > Fibrobacter > Fibrobacter sp. Next base: position 22,438 of record JAKSIB010000037.1, read on the forward strand.
GAACGATTAGCCCAGTCAAGATATTCTTCCATCTTGATAACACGGGATTCCCCGTACTTACGGCTATTACGGCCAATAAACTTGGCGAGAGCCATTCCCCAGTCAGGATGTAACTGTTTAAACAGCCAACGATTCAATGGCAAGTCAAGAATTCTGCGAAACAGCCTGTAGCCGAAATCAGATTTCGCCACACCATCACCATGTCGGCAGAGAACCTTCTTTCCCTGAATATCAAGGACGACTTCCTTGTGAACCTGGACACCCAAGGTTTTCGGGAAAAAATCGCCGTAGGCAAAATCATGATTGCCCTGAAGCAAATGCACTTCTGCACCCGACTCAACCAACGCAGACAACGCCGCAAAAAGTTTAAAGTGATCGCGGCTCACATAATACGAATACTCGTACCAGAATTCAAACAGATCGCCAACAATCACCACATGAGAAGCTTTACCCGTAATGGATCTAAAGAATTCTACAAGCTGATTTTCACGATCGGGAATACAGCCTGGTGGGTCTATACCGAGATGGGCATCACTGATGAAATAAGCGTTCATGCAATTAATTTAGATAATACTATCTTTAAAGCATGAAACTCAAGTTTATTTTTACAAGGATTTTGCCATTGGGCCTAGCCATCCTGTGTGTAGGATGTTCCGTAAATTTGACCCGAGGCAACCTTGAAGGTCTCCCTATAACAACAGAAAAATACAGTTTCTTCGGAAACATTCCGATGATTTTCAATGGAGACACCCTTCAGCTCAGCCAGAACCTACTAAGGGCATATACCGCAGCGGCAAAGCCAGAAAGTTTTCCTAGAGAACATTGTCGAGGCACGGCTGCTATTAACGCCAGCGTAAAACAGAATTCCAAGGGATCCGCATTGGCACTTGGCGCTACAATTATTCCCTTTTGGCCTTTAATGCCAGTAAACGAATCTTGGACTTACCAACTGACGGCACGAATCTATTGCGAAGGAACTCTGGTAAAGCACATAGAATTCACCGAAGAAGACCTGGTCAGGGCAACCCTCTACGGAAAGTTCCGCAGCGACCTCTTGAACAAGGCTTCAGAAGAAATGCATCGCAAACTGGTACAAAGGCTTTCCTACGAATTGGGCATGAACAGACCTGTCGACCAGAATTCCGCCAGCGATTTTTAAAACAGATTTTCATAATTTAAGCAATATGTCTCATACTTTATACATTGTAGCCACTCCTATCGGAAACATGGAAGATATCACCTACCGTGCAGTCCGTATTCTTAAAGAAGTCCCGTTGGTTCTCGCCGAAGACACCCGTCATTCACGAGTTCTTTTCGACGCCTACAATATCAGCACTCCCATGGAGGCTTACCACGACTTCAACAAGGAAAAGGTTACCCCGAAGTATGTCGAGTTTCTGAAAAACGAAGGCGACATCGCCTTGATTAGCGACGCAGGCACTCCTGGCGTTGCCGACCCAGCATTCAATCTCGTTCGCGAATGCGTACGCGAAGGCATTGATGTTCGTGCAGTACCAGGCCCCTGCGCCATGATTACCGCCCTCGTTAGTAGCGGCATGCCAACCGACCATTTCACATTCCAATACTTCTCCCCCAAGAAGAGTGCCCAGAGAATTCATTTGCTGGAAAAGCTCAAGGATGAAGAAGCCACCCAGATTTTCTACGCCAGCCCGCACAACATCGATAAGTTTGTAGAAGAAATCAAGCAGGTCTTCGGCGATATCAAGATCGCCCTGATGCGCGAGCTGACCAAGAAATTTGAAGAACATCTCATCGGCACCCCCACCGAGATTTCTGCACATTTCAAATCTCACCCGCCCAAGGGTGAATTCGTTCTGATATTCAATCCTCAGGACAAGAGCGGACTCTAATAGGATTTAGCATGAAGAAACTTTTAGAAAAGTTCAAATCTTATCCAAGAATTTTTTGGATTTATTTTGCAACAATTCTTGTCGCTGAAATTATCGTATTCAGCCAACGCCCCGACATTCCCGGACTCTACACACAAAATCTTCAGCTACTTCCCTTTGTCCTCGCCCTCCCCTTCTTGATAGCAAAGAAAATCCGCAGCAACTTTACCCGCTGGATTTACGCCTACAGCATCCTTGCTTTCGCTTTCCTTGCCATAGACTACAACACCGCAGATTACAACGGAGCCGGCCACGCAGGCCTCATCCAAATAGCACTGACTTTCCTCCCCGTAGGCTTATTCTGGATAGGTCATTTTATTCGCTGGAATATCCGTCATTTTAAGGAATTCGATTCCCGGGCCGCTTTGATAATTTCCGTATTCGCCTGGGGACTTTACGCATTTGCATTTCCGCCCATGCCTTTGGGTGCTGCATCGTTGCTTATCCTTGTGCCATGGTTCATAGTTCTTAATAAATACAACCGTCAACAAGTTTTATTCGCAACCTTCTGGTCTGGCGTCATCTACAACAGCATCAACTACTACTGGATTTACAACGTCATGCACGTTGATGCGGCTCCGTCCGGACTTATTCTTTTCGGATTGTTCCTGCTCATCGCCTACTTTAGCGCCTACAATGTTCTTGCTGCATACGTTTATACTCTTGCAAAGAACATTACCATCAAAGGCCACAAGATTCTGTTGTGGTTCTTCCCCATTTTCTATGCTGGTCTGGAAATGACCCGCACCCGCGGCGACTTCAGCTTCCCATGGAGCCACCTTGGCTACGCATTCGGAAACAACATTGAACTTTTGCAAATGCTTCCCTGGATTGGAATCTTTGGGTACACCATTCTCATCGTGGCATCAAACCAAATTGTCGCCTGCAGTTTCGAAAAGAGTTCTTTCAAGCAGGAACAAAAAAATGTTCGCAGACTGAAAACCCTTCTGCCTAACGTCTGTGTTCCCATCGTAATTTTCGTAGCCCTTTTAATCCAAGGATCCATCGTCCTATCCGCTCCGGAAGCAGCCCCGTTCTACAACGCAGACAACGAAGAAAACCCAAAGTTGACTCTTGTTCAGCCCAGTATTACCCAGGGTATGAAATGGAGCAAAGATCGTTTTGACTCCATTGTCGATAAGACTTTAGGAATGGCTATAGACAGCACTGAAGAGAACGCGAACATCATCGTTCTCGCAGAAACAGCAATTCCTGAATACCTCCGTCGTCAACCACAAATTCAAAGCCGACTTCAGAAAATTGCGAACGACAAAAACGCGTTTATCATGACAGGCGCTCTTGATTACAAGAGAAACCCCGCAGGATCCATTCGTAAATACGACATCTACAACGCAGCGTTCCTTTTCACTCCGAATTCCCGAGGATTTCAGCGCTACATCAAAAAGCACCTCGTACCATTCAGCGAGCGAATTCCCTTTGACGACATCTTCCCCATTTTGAACTACGTAGATCTTGGCGAAGGGGACTTTGTTCCCGGAACTGAAACCCCAGTCTACGGCCCCTACAAATGGACTCCCTACATTTGCTACGACGCCATCTTTGGAGATCTCGTAAGAGAAGCTGTTCGCGAAGGCTCCCGCCTTATGGTAAATATTACCAACGACGGTTGGTTCGGCAGAAGCACAGCCCCCTACCAGCACATGAATCTGGTACGTTATCGCGCCATCGAAAACGGCATGCCAGTAGCACGCCTTGCAAATTCCGGCATTTCCTTGTTCATCGACCAGTATGGTCACTATGACATGAATACCGAAATCTTCACTGACGCCGTTATACAAAGAAAAGTGCCTCTCAAAACGAGAGACACTTTATACACCAAAATCGGCGATGCTGTAGAAACAGCTTTGTTATGGTTCTTCTTGTTCTACTTTGTTGGTTGTTTCGCAGCCAACATAGCAAAGAACAAAATCAGAGCAAGAGCATAGGCGGCCAATGACCAGCCTTGGGTCGTTCCTTAAATTCGGCCCCAGGCATGAATTCCTTTAAGGACAAAGTCATTTCCGGTTTGATAGCTTCATCAAGCCTCCCATACAGGACCTTTGTTTCTGCATCCACCGGGATACTTTGCTCAATGCGATTCTTTGCAAGATAGCTTAAGCCATCACAAAGAGCTTGTGGGCTCATCTTCTCGGCCTTTTTCAACCAATCGTCCTGCCATTCACCAAACTCATTCTCATACAGTTCCATGAATGCATTCAAAGACGGTTGCACAGTAGACAAGGTCTGATGCGCCATGAATTGCAAATTCTGTTCCGTCCAGTTTCCATCTTCCGAACAGAAATCTGCGAAGGGCGAAAGTAAAATCCACTTCTGATTTTTTGGACGTTGAGACACGTTGTTCATCAGGACCAAGGCGCCAAGCCCCCACCCAACAACAGTGGACGCATCCTTCATCCCGGACAGGTCATAAACATGATCCAAGCATCCGGCCATTTTTTCATAGGGTACAAAGGTATGATCTGCAGACGAATCGACAGCAATCAGGTCATCTTCCCAAAGCTCTAAGTCTGCAGCCCAATCTGGTAGCCAACACCATTTTTCACTCATAAAGCACCTCTACCTAAGCACTAGAGAATTCATACTCTTTTTTAAATATATTGCGATTCCAAGACAAAATGATTTTCACATTGATAAAAATCATTTTTACTTGACCACGCCATAATGATTAAATAACTTTATGTACGTGATTTCTACAAAGTTTTTTTTATCGGCAGTTACAATTGTGACGCAAATCGCAAAATTTGGTTTGCATATTCCAAGTTGTAATACGGTAAAAAAAGTTTTTGTCACCACGTTGCTATTTATTTGTACCGCATTTGCAGAAAGCAATCTGCCCACTAGACCTACAGACAGCTTCGTTTACGACGAAAATCACTTGATGTCCACGCAAGAAATACGTTTGTTCAATGCTTTGGCAGAAGAGCTTCGCAATAAAACTGGCGTAGACATGGTCTGCGTCCTTATGAATGACATCGGCAAGAACGATTATAAAAAGTTTGCCACCCAAACAGCAGAAAAATGGACGCTAGGAAACGAAAGCGTTCTCATTTTCGTCTCACAAAAACAACGCAAGCGAAGCATCGAAGTTCACCCAGGATCACAAAGTTATTTTACCGATGCCGTGGTCGAAAAACTCCAGCAGAAAGTACTTCTTCCCGCATTCCGTCAACAAAAATATGGCGAGGGCATATTAGCTCTAGCCTGGAACCTAGCCCAAGTTGCCGCCCAAGAGAAGGGCGCGACCATTGATCTTGACAGCAACCAATTTATTGAAGAAGAAAAGGAAATCCCAGCAAGAATGATTCTATTCATTATGCTGGTTATATTCCTGCTTTTAATGTCCAAATTCAGCGGAGGCCGTGGCAACGGATGTCTATGGTTCCTTTTCGGAAACGCAATGGAAACGAAGAAAGACGACGTCCATAAAGGTTTCGGAGGTGGTTTTGGACGAGGAAAAGGCGGTTTCGGGGGCGGTTTCGGCAGAGGAAATTCCGATCTATGAAAAAGAACTTGAGCATACTAGAATTGCAAAATTCAAATTGGGCCAACTTGCTGAAAGAAACTCTTGGCGACAATCTAATTTCGGCCTTTGCCCATGGGGATTGTCTCATGGAAGGTTTCGACGCAATGAAAACGCCTTGGACAATCAGCTTTATCCTGCGAGACAATTCAACACCGCAATTGGAACCTCTGCAAAAATTATTGTCCAAAGCCAAGAAGGACAATCTTGAATTTCGTTATTTCTTTACCATAAAAGAAATTCAAACATCCGAAGATGTTTATCCGCTGGAATTTTTGCATATCGCGAACAGAAACAAAGTTATTGCAGGAAATCAGCCCATTCCAGGATATGTCCCGAATCTTGAATGTCTGCGTTTGGAATGCGAACACGAACTTCGCGGTTTGCTAATCCACTTGAGACGAGCTTTCGTCCACCTAAAGGAAGACCGAAATCCTCTCGGATTTTTCGTCCGCGCAAACGACACTATGCTTCCCATTATGTACGGAGTTTACTACTTAAGCCACGGCATTTATCCTGAGAACCACCAACAAATCTTTAATGACTATCCAGCATTAAAAGCTCCCATCAGCAGTCGAGACGAAAAACTATTCCTAGATAGCGTGAACAGCTACATCAATACCGTCACAGACATTGTCGCATTCGTAGATTCCATGAAAGTCTAGCGGACGTTTTTCAAAAAAAATAAAGGGCCTCCCCATAACGGGGGGACCCTCTTTGTTCTCCTTCCCAAAGAAGCTTACATAGTTTTTTTCTTAGTAGGAATCTTTTCAACAGCCTTAACTGCATAGATATAGAATTCATTTTCAGCAATGATATCTCCGTCGCACAAGGCGCAATCCACACGGATATCCAGCTCAACGCCATCTCTAGCCATCTTCATGAATATTTTGTTTTCCAATTCAGAAAACTCAAACAAAACATCGATGACTTTTTTATAGGTTCCGTGATGAATCGTTCCAAGGACTTCAGTACAAAGCATTGATTTCTACACCTTTGCGTTAATTAACGTCTAGAATGAGTTCCATGACTGTTGCTACGGGCGTTGACTGCAGAGGTGGAACCCGAAGAACGACGGGAATCAGATTTGCTGTTGTCATCCCAGCGGCTGTCAGAGCGGCGTTCCGAAGAAGGTCTTGCAGATTCGCGGCTAGGAGCCGGTTCACTGCGGCGAACTTCTTCACGGGAAGTGCGGCTTTCTCCACGGCGAATTTCTTCGCGAGACGGAGCCGGGCGTTCAGCACGAGTTTTAGATTCTTCACGTACCGGAGCCTTTTCTACACGACGCGGCTGTTCACGATTTTTAATCACAGACAGGCTATTCTTCTTAGCAGAGACTGCCTGGGAGTGAACGTCACGAGAATGATCTTCTCGACGAGCCGGACGAAGGTCTTCGCGGCGAACTCGATGATCATCTTTGGACGGACGATCGTAACGATCGTTGCGAGAATTGCGGGGCGGTTCTGCACGATGCTTCTGCGGAGGAGGCGGAGCCGGACGATAATGATGCGGCTTGCGCGGCGGCGGGCTATAACGGCGCGGGTGGTGCGGAATCGGACGATGCGGATACCAGCGGTAATCACGGACATAGATGAAATGAGAATGCCAGTCAAACCAGCAGGAACCCCAACCCCATTCGCCGTACCAAGTACCAAGCCATGCATGATGATGGTAACGAACGGCCGGATGATAATGATCGGCATACACATAGTAGACTACATGGGGATTGTAAACCGGAACGTAGACATACTCGGTACGAGTCGGTTCAATGATGATTTTTTCTTCCTTGGTAACTACGACCTGGTCATCAGACTTCAAGTGGCCATAGTTATAGGCGGTTTGACGCATACGCTGAATAGCGTCAAGGACCTGATCCTTTTGGAAAGAAACCGCATCACCCAACTGGTCGGACCAAGTGCGATACTTAGCCATGGTTTCCAGAATGGTGGGGAACGGAATCAAAGCCTGAACACTGGGATCAAACTTAAGATTGGCATTTTCCATTGCTGTTGCAAGAGCTTCGCCATTCAAGTTCTTGTGAGACTGAGCCCAAGCATTAGCCTCGGGAATCTGGTTACCGTAGGTTGCTGCGGTAAGCACATGAACCAGGAGCGGATCCGGATACAATGCAATAGTCGCTACCAAGGTATCCAATTCATTGTTTGTGAAACCTTCAGCAGCCTTAGCTGAATTAGGAAGACAAAGGAAAGCAGCCAGTAAAACCCAAAGCCACTTCGACATTGCTGTCTTATAAGTTTTTGCGTTAATCATACAACCTCCGTTCTTAAATTACAACATATTTGATGCTCTGTGTGGAAGAGAGGTTGCAAACGACCCCATTTTTTATAAAAAAATTTTACGTTGCACACTTTTACACGCTTTTTAACATGTAAACAATCCTTTCTTTGGACTCTTTAACCGCCCTATATAAATTAAAGGCGTGTTTTTGGAGGATTACAAATGGGAACTTGTTACAAGACCATTGCAGCATTAGCTCTCGCTGCGCAAACATTTACATCAGCACAAACCATCGACCTGCCTGCCATTTTTGTGGACACAAAGCAAAAATGCCTAGACAAGAACGTTAGCGAGAAAATCCCCGCCACGATGAGGGTGCTTGATGCAGCAAAAAACAACATTGCAGATAGCGCCAAGGGAACGCTTTACGACATTGGAATCAAGGTGCGAGGTCAATCTTCCGCCTTATTCCCGAAGCCAGGCTATAGCGTTGAAGTTAGGGACTCTGCAGGCGAAGGTATTGACGTTGCAATGCTAGGCCTACCCCCTGCTGACGACTGGGTTTTCCACGGTCCTTACGTGGACAAGTCCATGATGAGAAATTCTCTCGCTCATTGGCTCTTTAGACAAGCGGGCCGATACAGCCCCCGCACCATGCACTTTGACTTGTACATCAACGGAGTGTATCGCGGAGTGTATGTTCTTATCGAGAAAATCAAACGCGGCAAATATCGCGTGGACGTTTCCAAACTTAAAGAAGAAGATATCAGCGGTGATGATGTTACCGGCGGTTACATCTGGGCATTTGACAAAACCGGCACAAACACAGGCGGGGCGGGCTCAGGCAGCGTCAATGCAGAAGGTTTCGGCACCTCCGATGGTTTGAACGTTATTCTTCATTATCCTAAAAAGGAAAACATCAAGAGCCAGCAAGAGGAGTATCTAAAAAAATATTTGAATGACCTTGAAGGTTTATTTAAAAATGGCAAGAACGGAGACGGCTACGAAAACTATGTGGACGTAGGTTCCGCTGTAGACTACGTTCTTCACCAGGAAGTTACCAACAATGCAGACTCCTACTGGTGCAGTTTCTTCCTGCATAAACCTAAGGACAGCAAGGGCGGAAAGGTGACCCTCGGTCCTCCCTGGGATTTCAACTTGGCCATGAGCAACGGTTCCACACCCGAAGGCCAGAACAACAACAATGGTGGCTGGGGCGGTGGCTTCGGCGGTATGGGCGGAGCTGGCGGATTCGGTAGTTCCGGAACCACAGGCTGGCAAATTGAAAACAGCAGTAAGCAAATCGCCGATGGAAACGGCGGTGGTGGCATGTGGGGTGGCTTTGGCGGAAGCTCCCTAAAAGCACCCCGTTGGCTCACCAGCATGTGGAAGAATCAAAACTACCAAAGCGAATTGAAAAAACGCTGGGCAGAACTTCGTAGTGGTGTTTGGCACACCAAGACTATGGATGCCTATCTTGACTCCATGAAGGTTTATTTGAAGAACGCGGCCACGAGAAACTTTGAACGTTGGCCCAATTTAGGCAAAGCCAGCGGTCAGAATGACGCTGATCCGCAGCCCATGAAGTATTGCAACCAGTCTGGTGGCGGCGGATTCGGTATGGCTATGGGTGGCTATAACGCAACCACTTGGGACGGCGAAGTAGAACACCTTCGCAAGAAGATGAAGGAACGCATGGCATGGATGGACCAACAACTCGGTTTTACGGAACCGGCAGCGCCCATCGTCACCGAGCCTGTAATTCATATTCCTGTTATTGAAGACAAGAAGAAAGATACGGTTGTAACGCCTCCAGTTATGAAGGTTGATTACAGTAGGCTCTCCCCCACCAACTACTTTACCGTGAATGGCAATAATTTGGAAATTCAGACGGATATGGGCGGAACATTTGCCATCATTGATCTAAAGGGAACCACACTTTTCAAAACGAAGATTAAGGTAGGAACAACATCCATGAAGATTCCTGCAAAGGCGATGAATCAGCATTGGATTGCCACCTTAAATGGAAAAATGTTGTCTAAATAAATTCTACACATAATCCCAAAAACAAAAAAAG
>JAKSIB010000038.1 GCA_024399065.1 Fibrobacter sp.
CCGTAGTCGTGCTTGTCCATGAGGCCTTCGACGGTGGAGGTGAGGGCGGCGATGGTGGTGGTGATAGGCACGCCGCTGACCACTGCCTTGCTGCGCATCTGGATTTCATCGACCATGGCTTCGGCGCCGGTCTCGCTGGTGTTCACGATCCACTGGACTTCCTTGTCGTGGATGAGGTCCAGCAGGTTCGGGCGGCCACGGGAAATGCGGAACACGGCGCGGGTCTTGATGCCTTCGTTGTAGAGCATGGTGGAGGTGCCGCGGGTGGCGTAGAGGCCGTAGCCCAGTTCCACCAGCTGGCGGATCAGGGGCACTGCGCGGGCCTTGTCCTCGTCCTTGAGGGAGACGAAGATGTTGCCCTGGCCCGGGATGCGGTTGCCGGAGGCCAGCTGGCTCTTGAGGTAGGCGAGGCCGCGGTCGCGATCCAGGCTCATGACTTCGCCGGTGGACTTCATTTCCGGGGAGAGGGTCACGTCGACGCCCGGGAACTTCACGAAGGGGAACACGGCTTCCTTCACGCTCACGTACGGAACATGGACTTCTTCGGTGAAGCCGATTTCTTCGAGTGTTTCGCCCAGCATGCAGCGGCTTGCGTAGCTTGCCAGAGGCACGCCGATGGACTTGGAGACGAAGGGCACGGTGCGGGAGGCGCGGGGGTTCACTTCGATCATGTAGAGTTCGCCATCCTTGACGGCGAGCTGCATGTTCATGAGGCCAACCACATGGAGTTCCTTTGCAAATTCCTTGGCGTAGCCGCGAACCTTTTCCTGCAGGTCCTTGCTGAGGGTCATGGGCGGGATGACGCTTGCGGAGTCGCCGGAGTGGATGCCTGCGGGTTCCACGTGTTCCATGATGGCGCCCACCACGGTGGTCTTGCCGTCGCTGATGCAGTCCACGTCAAGTTCGGTTGCGTCTTCCAGGAAGCGGTCGATAAGGATAGGCTTGCCTTCGCCGATGGCTGCAGCCTCTTCCACGAACTTGCGGAGGTACTTTTCCTTATAGACAATCACCATGCCGCGGCCGCCAAGCACGAAGCTGGGGCGCACGAGAACAGGGTAGCCGATTTCTTCGACAATGGCGAGAGCTTCATCAACGTTATGAGCAATGCCAGAGGCGGCCTGCTTGATGCCCACCTTGTCAACCAGCTGCTTAAAGAAGTCGCGGTCTTCGGCAAGGTCGATATCCTCGGGACTTGTACCCACCACATTGGCGCCGGCCTTCTTCAGGCGCATTGCAAGGTTCAGCGGAGTCTGGCCACCGAACTGAACGATAACGCCGTAGCAGTTTTCGCGTTCGTAGATGCCCATGACATCTTCGAGGGTCAGCGGTTCAAAGTAAAGCTTGTCAGAAGTATCATAGTCCGTAGAAACGGTTTCCGGGTTGGAGTTCACCATGATGACTTCGTAGCCCTGCTTCTTCAGGGTGAAAGCAGCGTGGCAGCAGCAGTAGTCGAATTCGATACCCTGGCCGATACGGTTCGGGCCACCGCCAAGCACCATGATGCGCTTTTTCTTGTCGCGGTTCGGAACTTCGCGGACGGGCTCGGTGTGGTCTGCATAGCAGGAGTAGTAGTACGGAGTGACGGCTTCAAATTCACCGGCGCAGGTATCTACGGAGTAGTAGCTGGGCTTCAGGCTGATGGCGTTACGTGCGGCCATGACTTCTTCCGGAGTCTTGCCGAAGATGTAGCCGATCTGGATGTCGCTATAGCCGAATTCCTTGGCCTGGCGGAACAGGTCCTTGTCCTTGCAGAGGGCTTCGAGGGAGCCTGCGGCGCGGATTTCGTCTTCGAACTGGGCCAGTTCTTCCAAATGACGCAGGAAGTAACGGTCGATCTTTGTGATTTCGTAAAGCTTTTCAACGTCCCAACCGCGGCGGAAGGCGGCGTAGACCACGAAGATGCGTTCTGCACTGGGGCGGGCAACTTCCTTGGCCAAGGTCTCGTCGTCGTAAGCCAGGAACTGTTCGCACTTGGCGCAGGCGCCGAAGCCGCCGAAACCAGTTTCCAGGGAGCGCAGGGCCTTCTGCATGGACTGCTTGAAGTTGGAGCCGATAGCCATGGCTTCGCCCACGGACTTCATCTGGGTGCCAAGAGTGCTGTCTGCCTTGGGGAACTTTTCGAAGGTAAAGCGAGGAACCTTGGTAACGACGTAGTCCAGAGCCGGTTCGAAGCAGCTGGGAGTAGATTGGGTAATGTCGTTCTTCAGTTCGTCGAGAGTGTAACCCACAGCGAGGAGTGCTGCAATCTTTGCGATGGGGAAGCCGGTTGCCTTGGAAGCAAGTGCAGAGGAACGGCTTACGCGGGGGTTCATTTCGATAATGATGCGGCGGCCGGTCACAGGGTTGATGGACCACTGAACGTTGGATCCACCGGTTTCGACGCCGATAGCTTCCATGACCTTCAGGGAGTCGTCACGCATGGCCTGGTAAGCGCGATCGTCAAGAGACTGGATCGGGGCCACGGTAATGGAGTCGCCGGTGTGAACGCCCATGGGGTCCAGGTTTTCGATGGAGCAGACGATAACGGCATTGCCTTTCTTATCGCGCATGACTTCCATTTCGAATTCCTTCCAGCCCAGGAGGGATTCTTCGATCAAGACTTCGTTGTTGAGGGAGGCGTCGAGGCCGCGGTTCACGATGGCTTCGAATTCGTCTTCGCTGTGTGCGATACCGCCACCGGTACCACCCAGGGTAAAGCCCGGGCGGATAATCAAAGGCCAGCTGCCGATGGTCTGGGCGATTGCCTTGGCTTCGCTCATGGAGTGTGCAGAGCCGGAGCGGGGGAGGTCCAGGCCGATGGAGAGCATGGCGTCCTTGAAGAGCTTACGGTCTTCGGCGCGGGCGATGGATTCGGCCTTTGCACCGATGAGTTCCACGTTATAGCGGCTAAGAATGCCCTTTTCGTGGAGTTCCATGGCGAGGTTCAGGGCGGTCTGGCCACCCAGAGTGGGGAGCAATGCGTCCGGGCGTTCGCGGCGGATGATTTCGTGGAGAATGTCCACGTTCAGGGGCTCGATGTAGGTACGGTCGGCCATTTCCGGGTCGGTCATGATGGTTGCCGGGTTGCTGTTCACCAGCACCACTTCGTAACCTTCGCGACGCAGCACCTTACAGGCCTGCACGCCGGAGTAGTCGAATTCGCAACCCTGACCGATAACGATCGGACCAGAGCCAATGAGCATAATCTTCTTGAGGTCTGTACGCTTAGGCATATTAATTTCCTCTTGTAAAAATCGTCAAGTGGTTAGTGATTAGTGTTTAGTGGTTGGTGGTTAGGATTTACTGGCAATGTTCTTCTCCTGCTATCCTGTTTACTAACCACTGCTTACTAACCACTACTTTTTAAATTCCTCGATCATCTTCTTAAATTCTTCGAACAGGTAGTAGGAATCGTTGGGTCCCGGAGCGGATTCCGGATGGTACTGCACGCTGAATGCAGGAACGTCCTTGCAGCGGATGCCTTCTACGGTGTTGTCGTTCAGGTTGATGTGGGTGACTTCCACATTGGCCGGTAAGCTAGTTTCGTCGATGGCGTAGTTATGGTTCTGGCTGGTGATTTCCACGGCGCCGGTCTTCAGGTACTTAACCGGATGGTTGCAACCGTGATGGCCGAACTTCAGCTTGGAAACCTTGGCGCCCAAGGCGAGACCCAGGAGCTGGTTACCCAGGCAGATGCCCATGAGAGGATACTTGCCAAGGAGCTGTTTTACGAGAGCTGCAACCTGGGGCAGAGAGTTGGGATCGGCAGGACCGTTGGAAAGGAACACGCCATCGGGATTCTTAGCCTGAATCTGCTCGAAGGTAGTGTTGATGGGCATGACGGTCACCTTCATGTCCTGGCTTGCAAGGTCGCGAAGGATGTTGGTCTTGATACCGAAATCCAGGGCCACCACATTGTACTTGCCCTCGGTAGAGAATTCGTAACCGTTAGGGTCGCTGACTACAGAAGCATAGTCCTGGCCATCCAGGCCAATCCATTCCTTCGCTTTTTGAACCGCGTCGGCCTCGCTCATGTCAAAATTCTCGACATGGAGGTAAGCCTTCTGGGCGCCGTTGTCGCGGAGGTGCAGCGTGAGGGCGCGGGTATCGACACCAGCAATGCCAGGCTTCTTCTGGGCCTTCATGTAGGTGTCCAGGGATTCTTCGCCCACGTTTTCGGAAGCGTCGCAAAGGTCGTTGATGACGATTCCGTTCAAGAAGACCTGACGGGATTCGGACTTTTCGCTCTTGGCGGAGTAGGCGCCCACTTCAGCGGTGGTGAACACCACGAACTGACCTGCGTAGGAGGGGTCGGTAAGAATCTGCTTGTAACCAGCCATGCCCGTGTTGAACACAGCTTCGCCTACGGTGTCCTTGGCGTCGCCAAATGCGTAGCCATGAAAAACCGTGCCGTCAGCCAAGGCCAAGAATGCCTTGCGCTCGCGCTTTGCCTTCCAATTGAATTTATCGTTCATACGTTTTACCTTTTACTTGTTAATCTCTAAAAACTGGGCAAAAAAAATGGCAAAAGCGAAATGCCTTTGCCTTAAAAACTGAAAATGAAATAAAATCAAAAATCAAATGACCAACGCCCTGACCAACAACGGGAACAGAAGGAACAGCGTCACAGACAATATCTTGATTTCTTTGGGAAATAGTTGCCACGGCACCGGTGAGGTGCGCCTCGATGGAGTTTGCGACCTTGATCGCAGAAGTGGCGAATTCTCTATTCATCGGAGTCCAAAGATAAAAAAGATAGGGGTTTTAGGGGAGGGTTTTTCTCTAAAAAATTAAAGAAAAAATCTGATTTTCGACTGTTACATTTTTTGAAAAACGGCCCGCCGTAAACCCTGAAAAAGGGGCTTGGCGAACCATAGTTTCATAACTCGTTGAATTTCACCAAGTTACACACGTTCGTCGGCTGCCTTCAGCAAACCGAGGAAGAGCGGGGCGGGGTGAATCAAGGAGGACTTCAGTTCCGGATGGCACTGGCAGGCCATGAAGTAGGGATGGTCCGTCAGTTCCATGATCTGCATGATGTCTTCGCCGGAAGCCTTGCCAGAGAAAATGAGCTTCTGGGCAATCTTTCCTGTGGGGTCGCCAGCTTCGATCTGGGAGACGAATTCCGGATTCACTTCATAGCGGTGGCGGAAACGTTCGCGGGCTACAGCGGAGCCGTAAACTTCCTGGGCCTTGGAGCCTTCCTTAATCAAAATGTCGTGACCGCCCAAGCGCATGGTGGCGCCCATGTCCTTGATGTGTTCCTGGCCAGGCAAGTAGGCGATGACAGGCTTTTCCACATGGTAGGTGGCGCTTTCCATTTCGACGGTGCCGGCACCCTTCATGCCACAGACGTTGCGGGCGAATTCCACCACGGAAAGTTGCATGCCGTAGCAAATTCCCAGGAAGGGAATCTTGTTTTCGCGGACGTACTGGATGACCATGATCTTGCCTTCGATACCGCGGCTGCCGAAACCTCCCGGAACGATGACGGCGTCAACGCCCTTCAATGCGGTTGCAACAGAAACGGAACCGTTCTCGATTTTTTCAGTATCTACCCAGCGGATGTCTGCGCGAAGGTCCAAGTGTGCGGAAGAATGACGGATGGCTTCCACCACGGAGGCGTAGGAATCTTCCAGAGCCATGTACTTACCGCAAATGGCCACGGTCAAAGTCTTGCGGGGGTTCACGGTGTTGCGCTTCAGAGATTCCACCAGCTTGCTCCACTGTTCGAGTTTCGGCGGAGCATAGATGTTCAAACGCTTGGCGAGAATTTCAGGAATGCCTTCGGCGTCGTAAACCAGCGGGCATTCGTAAACGTGCTTTACATCCACACCGGAAATCACGTGGTCAGCAGGCAAGTTGCAGAACAGACCGATTTTTTCCTTCAGGTGGGGCTTGATATATTCTTCGCAGCGGCCGATGACAATTTCGGGATAGATGCCCAAGCGGTTCAAGTCGTGCACGGACATTTGGGTGGGCTTGGACTTCTGTTCGTTAACGCCCGACGGAATGGGAACGTAGGTGAGGTGCACGAACATGGCGTTGGTGCGGCCCACGTCGTGAGAAAGCTGGCGGGCTGCCTCGATATAGAACTGGTTTTCCAAGTCACCGACGGTACCGCCGATTTCAATTAGAAGAACGTCGGCCTTTTCCTGTTCTGCGATGCGGTAGAACTGTTCCTTGATCAGGTCAGTAACGTGGGGGATGAACTGGACGGTATGTCCCAGGTAGTCGCCGCGACGTTCCTTCTCGAGAATCATCTTGAAGATGCGGCCCATGGTAAGGCTCCAATCCTTCTTTGCAGTCACATTCAAAAAACGTTCGTAGTGGCCGAAGTCCATGTCGCATTCGCCACCGTCGTCCAGAACGAAAACTTCGCCATGTTCCGTGGGATTCATGGTGCCCGGGTCTGTGTTCAGGTAACCGTCGCACTTGACGGGAACCACCTTCATTCTAGCAGAAAGCAGCGCCCCGATGGACGCTGCCGCTACCCCTTTGCCGAGACCGGAGATGACACCCCCGGTAACAATAATGAATTTCGTCTTGCCGTTATACTGGTACTGTAATGCCATAATAATTCAGGTCTTTCGACCTCTCCCTGTGTCTTTCTAGTTTACACTTTTTGTAATCACAACGGCTTTTATATGCAATATCCGTGCCAAGGTGCAAAGGCGGTTTTTAGGTCAAAAACAAAGAATTGTAAAAACGATGTGTTACACAATTTGTAAAACAGAGACTTTTCTTTACAAAAGGTGTAATTATTTGCGTTCCTGGCTGGTGGCGATCGTTGCGTGAAGAGTGCTCAATAAGAAAAACGCCTCGCGAATGCGGGGCGTCTTTCATTTTTATGAGGTTCGAATTCTTGGAATCGCGTTGCTCTTAGTAGATGAAGAGCATTTCGCGGTACTTGGGCAGCGGCCACTGTTCATCAGAGATGATGCCTTCCAGCTTGTCCACAACCTTGCGGAGGGAGACCATAGCTTCCAGCTTCAACTGATGCTTGCCGGCGATAGCCTTTTCCATGACAGCGATTTCTTCAACGAGAGCCTTGTAGCCTTCGCCCAATTCCTTAGCGTAGGAATCGACAGAAACCAGACCCTGGTTCACAGCCATTTCGTTGACCTTGAGGGCTTCGGAGTAAGCCTTGATCACCTGCGGGAGAACGATGCTCTTAGCCATGTCATAAGCGACCTTAGCTTCGATGTCTACGCGCTTGTGGTAGTCTTCCAGGTTGACTTCGTAGCGGGATTCCAGTTCCACCTTGTTGAACACGCCGTACTTCTTGAAGAGAGCCACGTTGTCCTTCTTGGTGAGGGCGCCGAGAGCTTCCATGGTGGTACGGATGTTGGGGAGACCGCGCTTTTCAGCTTCAGCAACCCATTCGTCGGTGTAGCCGTTGCCGTTGAAGATAACGCGCTTGTGTTCCTTGATGATGGACTGCAGGAGCTTCTGGAGTTCCTTGTGGAAGTTGGCCTTGGAAACCTTTTCCATCTTGTCGGCGATCATGTCGAATGCTTCGGCAACGATGGTGTTCAGGATAACGTTGGGTTCAGAGCAGGACTGGCTGGAACCCGGTGCACGGAATTCGAACTTGTTGCCAGTGAATGCGAACGGGGAAGTACGGTTACGGTCGGTAGCGTCGCGGGGGAGCGGTGGCAGGATGTCGGAACCGAGCTTCATGGCACCGCCCTGCTTGCTGGACTTGGGTTCGCCCTTTTCCAGCTGTTCGACGACGTCAGCAAGCTGGTCGCCGAGGTACATGGAGATGATTGCCGGAGGAGCTTCGTTAGCACCAAGACGATGGTCATTGCCAGCGCCAGAAACGGACATTCTCAGCAAGTCAGCGTGGGTGTCAACGGCGTAGACAACAGCGCAGAGAGTGGTGAGGAAGATGGCGTTCTGGTGAGGATCCTTACCCGGGTTCAAAAGGTTGGTCTTGCCGTAGTTCACGGACCAGTTGTTGTGCTTACCGGAACCGTTGATGCCTGCAAACGGCTTTTCGTGGAGGAGGCAGACGAGGCCGTTCTTGTCGGCAACGTTGCGGAGCACTTCCATAATCTGCATGTTGTGGTCGCAAGCCAGGTTCACTTCTTCAAACATCGGAGCGAGTTCGAACTGAGCAGGAGCCACTTCGTTATGACGGGTCTTTGCCGGAATGCCCAGCTTCCACAGCTGATCTTCAACTTCGTGCATGAAGTTCAGGATGCGAGCCGGGATGGAGCCGAAGTAGTGGTCTTCCATCTGCTGGTGCTTTGCGGAAGGTGCGCCAAACAGAGTGCGGCCAGCCTGGTAAAGGTCCGGGCGCTGGAGGTAGAACTTCTTGTCCACCAGGAAGTATTCCTGTTCTGCACCGAGAGTGACGGTGACCTTCTGCTTTTCGACGCCGAAGAGACCCATGAGACGGTCTGCAGACTTCTGGAGAGCCTGGATGGAGCGGAGAAGCGGAGTCTTCTTGTCGAGAGCTTCGCCAGTGTAAGAGCAGAATGCGGTAGGAATGCAAAGAGTTGCACCGTTACCGTGACGCTTGATGAATGCGGGAGAGGTCGGGTCCCAAGCGGTGTAGCCGCGGGCTTCGAAAGTAGAGCGGATGCCGCCGGAGGGGAAGGAGGATGCGTCCGGTTCGCCGACGATCAGGTTCTTGCCGGAGAATGCCATGATGGCCTTGTCGCCTTCCGGTTCCAGGAAGGAGTCGTGCTTTTCTGCGGTAGAGCCGGTGAGGGGCTGGAACCAGTGAGTAAAGTGAGTTGCGCCGCGGTCCATAGCCCACTTCTTCATAGCGTGAGCCACTTCGCCTGCGATGCTGGGGTCAAGAGCAACGCCGCCTTCGATGGTGGCGAAAAGCTTCTTGCAAACATCCTTGGGAAGGTAAGCCTTCATGGCTTCGGAGTTGAATACGTCTTCTCCGTAAATGTCGATGGATGCGGGTGCTGCTGCCATAAGGCCTTCAGCGGGGGCGGAAGCGATTTCTTGAATCGATGCCATTCTGTTCTGGTTGCTCATAATGAACTCCTGACTTTTCAGTCGATTATTGTTTTTGTTTTACGGCGTCCATTATGCAAAAGCCGTGCCAATGTAGCGGAAAGTGTAAAGGATAAAGGTGAAAGGGACGTGGAAAATCGCGATTTGACGCGAGTTTTTACACTTTTTGTGCTTTTACGAATTTGTGAATTGACTTTCTTGGGATCCATTTGTTTTACACAATGTGTAAATGGATGCGGGGTAGTTACAAAATTTGAAATATGCGAAGATATGAGTCGGAAAATCGGGGAGGACTTTACACCTAGATTAAGAAAATGCTGAAAAATGAACGAAAATCGGGAATTTTAAGGAATTACAAAAAATGTAAATACAGCGGCTGGATGCAAAAATGCTCGCGGTCGTATTGACTGCGAGCGAATTTTTTTCTAAGGCCAGTGAAAAATCAAAGCGCTTAAGTGGATTTTGCCTGAAGTTCTCGAACCTGTTCTTCTGTAAGGCCGGAGAACTCTACAATTTCTTCCATGGGCTTGTTCTTGGCCAGCATCTTGCGGGCGGTTTTCTCCGCTTGCTGCTGAATGCCTTCTTCCTTCAAAACGTCGCCGACTGTCTTGTAATTGGGGCGAATGAAATCCATCTTGAAAGCCTCCGTGTAATTGGACTCAATCCATCCTCCAAAATATACATCCATTTGGCGGATTAAGTCAAGGTACTCTGCTTCAGGAAGTTCCTTGTGGATGCGGTCGATGACCTTGCGAATTGTATCGCGATACTCCTCGAGGTTACGGGCGTACTTCAGCGCTGCGATGAATGCGGCAAGGCGTGCGTTGAAACTATCAAGCGTTTCATCCGAAATGTCGCCCACATCAAGCATGATGCGCTTGAAGGGAAGCAGCAGGCGCTGCAGTTCCTTGGGGCAGTTTGTGTACAGGTTCTTCAGCGGGTTCCAATTTTCCTTCCCGTTGTAGATGATGATGGCAATGGAGGGGAGGCCCTTGTAGGCGTTCTCCTTCAGCTGCTGCACCATCAGGTGGAAATTGTACTTGCGGAGCTGTTCCAGTACGCCGTCGTCGCGAGTGGATTTGTGCTCCACCAGAAATCCGATGCATACCTGTACGGGCTTTGTGCCGGGCTCCAGAAATTCCTGCTTCACGTCGGCAAGGAATGCCAAATCCGCGTAACCAGTTGTCTCCGTGTCGCTGTAGTCGCCGGGCACGCGCCTGAAGCTCGCCTGGTCCAGCAGGTTGAAAATTCCATTAAGCTCCGCATCTACCGTAACGAGATAGCGGACCAGTTCAAGAAATGTCGGCACATCCGACAATATACCCCTGCAAAAGGGATCGTGAGGCAAATTCATAAGAATCCTCTTAATATATGTGGATGTAAAAATCAGGGAGTCGCCAGGTCGGGACGATCTCCGTGGGCGGCCATTTTCCGCCATCTAAGAAAATCGCAGCGATTGCGTCGGTTCAAAAAACTCTATTGCGACGGCGCAAAAGCTGTACTCGCGACGATTCCTAAACCTCAATCGCGATGAGTTAAAGCGTCGCCTTCGCAAACGATGGAAAGAATATATAAAATGAGAATCGTAAATAGTTGTCTTTCCGCAAAAGTCTGAAAAATGTCACTTTTTGACGTGGGAATGTTTGTAGATTATTGGTGTGCCGAAAGGTACTAGAACAAGACAACGAATGTTGTTAACGAAAACATAAGCTGCTGGGTAAAGCCCGGTAATTGAGGTAACGATGACTGACGAAATGTTTGCCGCTTTCGCGGATATTTTCCCGAATAAACTGCCGAAGTACTATGACCTGTTTTACGCTCCTTTGGAAAGGTACTTGAAAGGCTTGGTTGTAGATGAAAGTTTTCTGAAAAATGATCTTCCACAGATTATCGAACACATTGATAGGGAACGGCGGGACCCCGGCTGGTCCTTTGAGCGACTTTGCAATGAAACCTTGCGAAAGGAATCTTGGCTATCGGATTCTGAGTGTGTGCGGAATTTTCAGAAAGCTACGTCAAGTATGCGTCAGTTGGCGGTTTACCGTGACGTACTAGGCAAGGTAAAAGAAAGGTTTTTACAAATTCTGAAAAACCACAACGATAATTTACAAAAGTTGTAAAAGTTTTCGGTAATACAAAAGTCGGCGGATCGTAGAACCTGCCGGCTTTCTTCGATTAAGGGCTTATTTTTACCCAAAATGTAAAAGTTTTCAATTTTTGTTCATTTCTTGTGCTGTTTATGAAATTTTGGCACGCATTTTGCAATTAAGCCGCGGAAAAATTAAAAACACAAGGAATAAAACAATGAAAGCTCAAGCTCTTTACAATCCGGCTAACGAACATGACGCCTGCGGTGTCGGCTTGGTAGCCAATATTAATAATGTAGCATCCCACCAGATTGTGCTTCAGGGCATTACCGTCCTGAAGCGTCTCATGCATCGTGGTGCGGCTGGTGGCGACCCGGAAACGGGTGATGGCGCCGGCCTTTTGCTTTCTATGCCCCATAAGTTCTTCCGCAAGCTCTATAGCGACCTTCCGGAAAAATACGGCGTGGCCATGGTTTTCGTGGACAACTCTGTTGCTGCTGATTCCTATGACGCAAAGATCAAGGAACTTGCCGCTGCCGAAGGTTGCCCGGTCCTGAAGATCCGCGAAGTTCCGGTAGACCCCAAGGCTATTGGCCGCACCGCCCGCGAAACCCTCCCGCACATCCGTCAGTACTTCTTCGACGGTTCTTCCATTGCAGCATCTGCCCTGGATAAGGATGGGGAAGGTTATAATCCCTTTGAATTGAAGCTTTATGTGCTGCGCCGCCAGATTGAAAAGGCCTGCGAAAGCGTCTATGTCTGCTCCTGCTCCAGCAGAACCATTGTCTATAAGGGTCTTCTCCTTGCTATCCAGATCGAAGCCTTCTACAAGGACCTGAATGACGTTGATTTCGAAAGCCCCATCGCTCTCGTTCACCAGCGCTATTCTACCAATACTTTCCCCACCTGGCCTTTGGCTCATCCGTTCCGCTACCTGGCTCACAACGGTGAAATCAATACCCTCCGCGGTAACTTGAACAGCCTGAAGGCTCGTGAACCTCACCTGAAGAGCGAACGTTTCGGCGAAGATCTCCAGAAGCTTCTGCCCTTGATTTCTGCAGGCCAGAGCGACTCCGCTAGCCTCGACAACATGTTCGAACTTTTGGTTGCTGCAGGTCGTAGCCTCCCGCACGCCATCCTCATGATGATGCCGCAGGCTTGGGGTGCAAAGCACTATATGGGCCGCGACGTCCGTGGCTTCTTCGAATATGAATCCATGCTTATGGAACCGTGGGATGGCCCCGCAGCCGTGGCTTTCTCCGACGGTATCAATGCCGGTGCAATCCTTGACCGTAACGGCCTTCGTCCGGCACGTTACACCCTTTGCAAGGATGGCCTCTTCGTGATGGCTTCTGAAACGGGTGTCTTGGACATCAACGACGCCGACGTAGAAGAAAAGGGCCGTCTCAAACCCGGTGAAATCATTTACCTGGATATCGAAAACCATCGTATCCTGAAGAACGCCGAAATGAAGGCCTTCGTTGCTCGTAGCAAGCCCTACCGTCGTTGGGTTGCCGAAAACAAGATGAGCGTCCGCGGCCTCTTCAGCGAAATCAACCCGTCTGACGTACCTGATGATTTGCTGATCCAGCAGAAGCGTTTCGGCTACTCTGCTGAAGACCTGAGCGTTATTCTCCAGCCCATGGCCAAGAACGGTCAGGAACCTATCGGTTCCATGGGTAACGACGCCGCTCTCGCTGTTCTTTCCGACAAGCCCCAGCCGCTGTTCAATTACTTCAAGCAGCTGTTCGCACAGGTGACCAATCCGCCTATCGACCCGATTCGTGAAGAATTGGTCATGTCCCTTACCACTTACATCGGTAACCACGGCAACATCCTGGAAGAAACTCCGGAACAGGCTCACCTCATCAAGATTCCTCGCCCCATTGTTACCGAAGACGAAATCAAGCACTTCGAAAACATCGGCGATAAGAGCTTCAAGGCCAAGGTGCTCAAGATGCAGTTCCCCATGGGTGGTAACGGCGAAGTTCTTGAAGCTGCCTTGCAGAATCTGGCTGGCGACGCTGTCCGCGCTGTTCAGGAAGGTTTCAACATTATCGTTCTTTCCGATAAGAATGTGGACTGGGGCTATGTTCCCATGCCGTCTCTGTTGGCAACTGCAGCCGTCAACCGTACTTTGGTTGAAGCTGGCGTCCGTCCGGAAATCGGCTTGATCGTTCAGTCCGGTGAAGTTCGCGAAGTCATGCATTTCGCCTTGCTCCTGGGCTACGGTGCAACTGTTATCAACCCGTATCTGGCATTCCAGAGCATTACCAACATGTGCCACACCGGCGAACTGGACGTGGGTCCTGTCACCGCCGCTGCAAACTACGTCAAGGCTGTGGACAAGGGTCTTTTGAAGATCATGTCCAAGATGGGTATTTCTACGCTGCGTAGCTATCGCAGTGCCCAGATCTTTGAAGCTGTTGGCTTGAACCACGAAATTATTGAAAAGTTCCTGCCGGGTACTGCAAGCCGCATCGAAGGTATCGGCCTTGCTGAAATCGCTCAGGAAGTGGAACAGCGCAACAACATTTCCCTGAAGGACGCAAGCCCCATTCTTAAGGAAGGTGGCCAGTACAAGTTCCGTAAGGATGGCGAAATGCACTTGTGGACTCCGCAGTCCCTGGGCGCCTTCCGTCAGGCTGTGCAGCTGGGCGACTACGCAAAGTTCAAGACCTACTCCAAGCTTATCGACGATCAGTCCCAGCGCTTGGCAACTCTTCGCGGTCTCTTCAAGTTCAAGGAAACCACTCCCATCGATATTTCCGAAGTTGAATCCCGTGAATCCATCATCAAGCATTTCGTTGCTGGTGCAATGAGCCTTGGTTCCTTGAGCCCGGAAGCTCACGAAGCAATCGCTATCGCCATGAACCGTAACGGCGCCATGAGCAACTGCGGTGAAGGTGGTGAAGACCCGGATCGCGATACTCCGGCAGCAAACGGCGACGTTCGTAGCAGCGCCATCCGTCAGATCGCTTCTGGTCGTTTCGGTGTGACCATCGATTACCTCCGCAAGGCAAAGGATTTGCAGATCAAGATGGCTCAGGGTGCAAAGCCCGGTGAAGGTGGCCAGCTGCCTGCCCACAAGGTGAACGAATTTGTGGCTCGCATCCGTCATTCTATCCCGAATGTGTCCCTCATTTCTCCTCCGCCGCATCATGACATTTACTCCATCGAAGATCTGGCTCAGTTGATCTACGACCTTCGTAACTCCAACCCCAAGGCCCGTGTTTCAGTGAAGCTTGTTTCCGAAGTGGGTGTGGGTACGGTTGCTGCTGGTGTGGCTAAGGCTCACGCAGACGTGGTCCTCATTTCTGGCCACGACGGTGGTACCGGTGCTTCTCCGCTTACCTCCATCAAGCATGCCGGTCTTCCTTGGGAATTGGGCATTGCCGAAGCTGAACAGACTCTCGTTTTGAACGACCTCCGCGGCCGCGTGAAGCTCCAGGTGGATGGTCAGTTGAAGACTGGTCGTGACGTTGTGATCGCTGCCCTCCTTGGTGCAGAAGAATTCGGTTTTGCAACCAACCTGCTGGCAAGCCTTGGCTGTATCATGGACCGTAAGTGCCATACCAACCAGTGCCCCATGGGTCTCGCAACCCAGGATCCGGAACTCCGCAAGCACTTCAAGGGCAAGCCGGAATACGTTGAAAACTTCCTGTACTTCATCGCTGACGAAATCCGCGAAATCCTCGCAAGCCTTGGTCTCAAGAGCCTCGACGAAGCCTGCGGCCGTAGCGATCTCCTTGACATGAATTCTGCCATTGAATTCTACAAGGCCAAGAAGCTGGACTTCAGTAAGATCTTCGCCTCTGTTGACGCCGGTAATGGTAAGGAACAGATCAAGAAGCACGATCCGAACTTCGTTCCTGAAGAACTGGTGAACTTCGACCGTCGCGAACTCCTGCCTTTCGTACAGGATACTTTGAAGACTGGCAAGCCGGTAGAAATTTCCGCTATGATCCACAACGTGGACCGTACCGTGGGTACCGAACTTTCTGGCGAAGTGGATGAACACTTTGGTGCAAAGGGCCTTCCGGAAGATACTATCAAGGTTCACTTGCAGGGTGTGGCCGGCCAGAGCTTTGGCGCCTTCCTTGCTCCGGGTATTACTCTCGATATCGAAGGTGAAGTCAACGACTTCATGGGCAAGGGCCTCAGCGGTGGTAAGATTATCGTTCGCCCGTCCAAGAACGCATCCTTCAAGGCTGAAGACAACGTCATCGCCGGTAACGTTATCGGTTACGGTGGTACCAGCGGTAAGGTGTTCATCAACGGTCTCGCTGGCGAACGCTTCGGTATCCGTAACTCTGGTATGCTGCTTGTTACCGAAGGTGTTGGTGACCATGGTTGCGAATACATGACTGGTGGCCGTGTAGTTGTTCTCGGTCGCGTAGGCGTGAACTTCGCTGCAGGTATGACTGGTGGCTTTGCTTACATCTACGATGAAACCGGTCACTTCGACTTGAGCTGCAACGTGGATTCCGTTGACTTGGAAAGCGTTCTCCCGGGTACCGAAAGCGAAACTGAATTGCTTGACATCATCAAGCAGCATGTGGAAGCAACCGGTTCTGAAAAGGGCCGCCGCATTCTCGAAGACTGGAACAATTCTCGCCCGAAGTTCGTGAAGGTCTTCCCGGTGGAATACCGCAACGCTCTTGCAAAGCAGGCCGCTGCAAAATAAATCAACTTCAAACTATCGCGTCTGTTGAATGGAAGGCGCGATAGTTTGTCTTTTTTAACGCACTTTAAAAGGATCAAATTATGGCATTAGTACAAAGAATTCAGGACGTGTACCGCCCCGTAGAAGAACGCGTTAAGGACTTGAAGGAAGTTGAACGCCTCTTCACGGAAGAAGAAATCAAGGCTCAGGCTGGCCGCTGCGCAGACTGTGGCATTCCCTTCTGCCATGGAGCAGGCTGCCCTCTGGGTAACCTCATTCCCGAATTTAACACGGCTGTTGCTGCAGGCGATCTTCGCAAGGGTTACGATATCATTAGCAAGACCGCATTCTTCCCGGAATTTACCGGTCGCGTTTGCCCCGCCCTCTGCGAAGCAAGCTGCACCCGCCAGCTGAACGATGACGCCGTCATGGTTCGCCAGGTGGAAAAGTACATGATCGAAACCGCCTTCAAGGAAGGCTGGGTGGAACAGCCCGCTGCCACTCCCAACGGCAAGACCGTTGCCGTGATCGGTGGTGGCCCTGCTGGCCTCTTTGCCGCAGAAGCATTGCGTCGCAAGGGTTACGCTGTAACCGTTTACGAAAAGAAGCCCAAGGTGGGCGGCCTTCTCCGTTACGGCATTCCTAACTGGAAACTGGAAAAGGAAATCATTGACCGTCGCGTGGCTCTTCTTGAAGCTGCCGGCATCAAGTTTGTCTGCAATTGCGAAATCGGCAAGGACATTTCCGCCGAATACATTCGCAAGAATTTTGACTACCTGTTCCTGGCCATCGGTACTCCCAACGCCCGCGACTTGAACATTCCTGGCCGCGATGCCGAAGGTATCTACCTCGCTCTGGACTTCCTCCACGGCGAAGGCGAAAAGTACAGTGCCAAGGGCAAGAAGGTCCTGATTATTGGCGGTGGTGACACCGGTAACGACTGCGTGGGTAAATCCCTCCGTGAAGGCTGCAAGAGCGTGCTCCAGGTGGAATTTATGCCCAAGCCTCCTGAAGAACGTTCCCCGTCCACCCCGTGGCCCGATTGGCCGTACATGCTGCGTACCAGCTACGCCCATCACGAAGGTGGCGAACGCCGCTGGAATGTGTCTTCCAAGCAGTTCATTGTGAAGGATGGCAAGGTTGCTGGCGTTGAAGCCGTGAAGGTTGAATGGGAAATGGCTCCCAATGGTCGCCCCATCAAGCCCAACGAAGTTCCCAATTCTACAGAAATCATCGACGCTGACTTGGTGGTTCTGGCAATGGGCTTCACCGGCGTTCCTGCCGACGGCATCGTGAAGGATCTGGGCCTCGAACTGACTCCGCGTACCGCAATCATTCAGGATCCGTCCCGCAACATCTACGCTGTAGGTGACTGCGCTAACGGCGCTTCCCTGGTGGTCCGCGCCATGGCCGACGCAAAGGCTAAAACCTCTAGGTTTTAGCCAAGTATGAAGTATGATGTATGAATTATGAGAGGGCGCAAATCATAACTGCGGCGCAGCCGCGATTATAAGTCTCATACCTCGTACTTTGTAATTAATAATTGCGCCGAAGGCGCTAAAAGAGTTCCTTGTGTAACAACACGGGCCGCTGGTGGATAAAACCGCTGGCGGCCTTTTTATTTTCTATCCTTGCATTCCTGGATTTACCACTCCGTGAACTTCATTCACATAATGAGTTAACGGAATCATCTTGTCCTCAAAAATCTCTAGGACAACCTCTCCGAAGGGGTCTTCATTCACAACGATATCCGTGGTAATATCCCCGTTCTCGCAGACATACGAAATGACATCCATCAGGAATTCTTCCTGATCAGAGTTGAGTTGGCTACCCGACAAAAACTTGTTGAATCGTTCCAGAGCAACACCGCGATCGACACCGATAAGCGAGCGAATAAGGATGGCAACATTCTCGCTACCCGCCATGCCCTCGGAAAACTTTTCGTAGTCTTCCTTGGACCCCAGTTCCTTCCACATGACTCGCTCTAGCTCGATGATGTCGTCATTGGAGAGCTGTTCCAAGTTGTAAATCTTGCGCAGGACCGGATCTTTGTCCTTTGAGGCCAAGTAGTCCATAACGCGCTGCTTGTATGTTACCCGTGTCTGCACACCGGTACTTTCGCCGTCATCGACTAAAACATCCCCGATATCCAGGGTAAAAGTTTTTCCGCCGTCACCTACGAGGAACTTGATGAGGTCGCGAAGTTCCAGACGCACTTTTTCCAGCCAGCAAAGGGAAAGATTTTCCCAAGCGACAGGATTTACGACTTCCTTGATGGTGTCCATTTTGGCAACCACTTGCGGAATGGACGCCTTAGTCATGAGGCGTTCTGCCAGCTTCTGTACATGAACAATG
Source organism: Fibrobacter sp. (assembly GCA_024399065.1). Lineage (NCBI taxonomy): Bacteria > Pseudomonadati > Fibrobacterota > Fibrobacteria > Fibrobacterales > Fibrobacteraceae > Fibrobacter > Fibrobacter sp. Next base: position 18,070 of record JAKSIB010000038.1, read on the forward strand.
GGCTTGCTAGCATTAAATTCACTGTTCACATAGCCCAGTTCAATGGCGAGCACCAGCACATCAAACTTCTTGGCATTCTCGTCCTGGGTGTTGCGGGACAGTAGCGGAGCTATATCGCACTTGAGGGTCTCCACATTGGCTGCGGTCAAACAAACCCAAGCCTCATCGTTCTTGAAATGGCTTACGGCATCCCAACGGTGGCGAACGGAAATGTGGCTATCCGAAAGAACGCCAACCTGATTTTTCATGACGGTCTTCAGTTCGTCATGGAGCCCCTTGCAGAACTCGTCTTCTTGATACTTCTGATGTTGCAGGTGGAACGCAATTTCTGCACGGAGGCCAAACAGATGCTCCGTAAGGGATACATTCTGCTTAACAACATTACCGTCGGGATTCTTTTCGAAGAACTCAAAGTTACGGCACCAGTCAAAGATGTAAAAACATTCCTTGTCCTTGCCGGGTCCGAAAATGTCCTGAGAAAGGCGGGTGCCGCGTCCAATCATCTGCATAAACTTGATCTTGGACTTTACAACCTTGAAAAACACCAGGTTCAAGACATCGGGAATGTCGATGCCGGTATCCAGCATATCTACAGATACGGCTATCTGCGGGTCCTTATCGCGAACTTCCATCTTGTCGATCAGGTCTTGAGAGTAAGTGACGTAATTGTCGATAAGGGCGCAGAATTCGGAACCGTATGTCGGATACATCAAATTAAATCGTTCTACGATCAGCTCTGCGTGCTTGTGGTTGTAAGCGAAGATGATGGACTTGCCGATGCGTTCCCCGCTCTGAACCTTCAAGCCGTTTTCCATAAGGTCCTGGAGAACCAAATCAATGGTGTCCTTGTTATAGATGTACTTGAAAATTTCGTCACTGCGGATATCTCGGCCACGCACATTGGCACCGGAGTTCAGTTCCTGCAAGGTTTCCTCGTAGTCCCAGACCTTTTCCAGCTGATCCTTTTCCTGGGCAGAGAGGCTGCTGTACTTTATGCCTTCCTTAAGAATCATGGAGCCACGCTTGAAGCCCCGGTAATTCACGAGGAACCCGTCGGCCACGGCATCTTCCAGTTCGTAAGCAAAGTTCGGCGCACCGTCCTCCATTCCAAACAAGTCGTATGTGCTCTTGTCCACTTCGTTACGAGGCGTTGCGGTAAGACCCAGCAGCAGACTGTCAAAGTAATTGAAAATAGCTCCATATTTACCGAAGACACTGCGGTGGGCTTCGTCAATAATGACCAGGTCAAATCGGCCAACGGAGAACGGCTTGTCTTCGGAGTCGATATAGTTGATCATGGTCTGGTAAGTACTGAAAACGATACGGGCGTTTGGATCGATACCGGCCTTGTTGCTCTGGTCGCTCAATACGGTAATGGTGGCGTTCGGCAAGAGTTTCGCAAAATTCTTCTTGGCCTGGGAAACGAGTGAAGTTCGGTCTGCCAAGAACAGCACGTTCTTCACCCAGTCGTTTCGCATGAGAACGTCAACCATGGAAATGGAAACGCGTGTCTTGCCGGTACCGGTTGCCATTACCAGAAGACCGCGGCGGTGCTTTTGATTGTACCACTCGCAAACAGACTTGATTGCCATTTTTTGATAGTGGCGGTCGGTAATGTTCGGATTCACGGAAAAGTCGCTAATATCCTTGCGGCCACGCTTTTGTATGAGACGAACAAGATCGTCTTCGGAATGGAAACCATAAAGGCGGCGTGGAGGATAGCCAAGGCCGTCTATAACGTTGGTTTCGAAACCGTTGGTGTAATAAATTACCGGACGCACCCCGTAGCGTTTTTCTAGGCAGTCTGCATACAGTTCTGCCTGGTGTTTTCCTTTCAGCGGAGATACGGAAGTCTTCTTGGCTTCTACGACGGCCAGGGGCAGGCCGTTGGCGCCGAACAAGACATAATCGGCATAACCGATGCCATGCTCATTGGGCATGCCTTCAACTTCGACTTCGATGCAGGCCTTAGACGGCTTTACGGTACCCTCTACATCCAACACATTCCAGCCTGCTTCCCTGAGCATCAAGTCGATGTAGAGCTTGCGGGTCTCGGCTTCGGAAATGTCGCTAGGCATTTCCATTTCGGGAACAGCAACTTCGCTAGAAACAGATTCCTTATCAACATTTGCAACGAGAGGATCGTCAGCCTTGACTTCTATTTTGGGAACTTCGATTGCGGGCGCAAACTTTGAATCCGGGATTAAAGCCTTGTCAAAAACGGCAACGGACTTGACAACTTGCAACTTGATGAGGACCGATGCAACTACATTATAAAGATTCAGCAGGCAAAAGAAGGATTCCTTTTTGCTGACGCTGCCCTCGTGGGTTCCCGCATTGCCAACTTTACGAACATAATGCACGGCCCGCATTACTTTTTCATCGTTAATGAAGGTCCTGAACGCTTCACCGTCGATAAGTTCAAACAGGGATGTCCGTTCCGAGAAAGCCACCTGTTTCATGGCATAAATGGATTTGACCACATATTCCAAAGCACGCCTGGCGTTAATGGCGCTAAGGTCCGGATGGTTTATCTGGTTGTCTTCTGCTGCAGAACAGAAGTTATACAACTTCGGCAAACCAAGAGACTGCATGTAGTCAAAGTTACGCATAGGATCCACTCATGTTCGCTGCATCATGAATTCGTCAACGACATACTTGTCGCTCATGAGTTGCAAACCTGTTTCGGGATTGTGCAGCTGCATGCAGACCTTGCTTTCATAAAAAATAAGAAGGGCCTGCGATTGACTTACATTCAAACGAACGGCCAGTTCAGCTATAACTCTTGCGATTTTGTGTTGCAAAGTATAGTCTTTCATAGAGCGTACGACCTGATGAACTTCAAATATTGTTCAATGATTTCTTGATTTATAATAGCAATTTGGTTGTTCGGCTTGTGATAGCGCAACTGACCAAGAGCAAAATCAGCGGATATGATTCCATCCATATAGGCTTCGACAGTGTCAATGACCTTGTCGTTGGCAACTCCGCCTTCTACGATGTCAAAAGACCTGTATGAACCGCCACCTTTTCTGTTGTCAACTACAAAATCCAACCAGGCTTGATTGTATTCTTCAAAACGCAAATAGCGGAAGTTCTTTTTTACAGATTCAATATCAAGGGAATACACAGAAACAATCGGAGTTCCAGATTCCTTTCGCGTGAAAATGATTTTAGACCAGTTCTCAGCCTGATCTTTAATATCCGTTGTGTAAAAAGCCTTGCCAAAATCCAGGTTTGCACGACCGAGAGAGACAAGCGGTTTTGACACCTCAATATTTGAACCGTGGAAAACAGTAATCATAGAGAACCTGCTTTTGACTCTCGGGCTTCTAGGGATTCTATGAGATCGTCAGCGACATAGTCGCGGCTCTGGGTATGGAGCATTTCATAAAATTTCCAAAGACGGCCTTCGATAAGGTCGTACTTTTGCAATCGGGCTGTCAGAGCCGTGGTACTTACGCCAAGCTTTTTAGCGGCGGTTTCTATGGCAATAACAGCAAACTGAAGCTGGTCTGAAACTTTTGCAGGCTGGTCCATACGATGAATATAATAAAAATTACCCGAAGTATTTGTCCATGGTGTAGTCCAAGAGTTTCTGCGTCTCGGCGATGGACTGGTTGATGGCTGCCTTCTGCTTCTCGATGGAAGCAATCTTGTCGGCGAAGGATTGCTGCAGAGAGAGGGGCGGGACTTGAACTCTAATGCTTTTTAACTTGGTAACGTTAATCCCTGGCATGATTGCACCTGAACTAACAAGCTGAATTTGGTGTTTAATCATATCGCTTAAATGAAGTTGATACTCCATAAAGACTGGATTAGCTACATTCTCATTTAATCGAAGACGCAGAACGTCGGAATGGATAATCCCAGGTTCAAAGCTATACGGAAATACAGAACACTGCCCTACATTTCCTTTACGAGACATAACAATATCCCCTGGGATAACGGAATAGTCCTTTAATGCTTCAGCCTTTTCATGCGTTACAAAATCCGTAGGAAGAATTGAGAACCGAGAATTAATCTGGGGTATTCCCCACACAGCAATGCCCTCTTTTTTATATTCAGCCTTTGACAACTGCGTACCAAATGGTCCGCATTTTATATCATCCTTTGATTTGCATAAATCAACAAGAACGAAGTCTTTCATTTCTAGGTCGCCGAACATGTCGTAGAAAATGGACTGAGCCAAGGTATCCAATTCTTTTAGCTGAGCCTTCTGTTTCTCCAGCACACCATTCAGCAAATCCAACTCCGCCACAATCCGCTCCTGCTCAGACATTGGTGGAACAGGAATTATCAATTGACGGAAAGATGCCATGTCCAAATTTCGTTGCGCAGCACCTTTACCCAACGAGTAAATTTTGTCATTACTAGAAAGAAGAAATGCATCTACAAATTGTTGAGACAAATTTTCATTATTTGTACTAACTGATAAACCGCTATCATTAAGAAAAAACTTTCCACTTACGAATCGAGTGCACTTAAGCGACATTGCAAATCTTGAAACGATAAAGCAATCTTCTCGGTTGTATCTATCAATTTTGAATGTTGCACCACCACCTCCATACACATCGTATATGGATCCACCATCTTTTTTTTGAACAACCCTTGTTCCAAAATTGATGTTACAGGCTTCATTAAGTGTTTTATATTCCCAATTCTTCTTCACGCACTTACCCAAAATTCTTTTATCTATACCGTTCTAGATTGCCACGTCACTTCGTTCCTCGCAATGACAATTCCCTATACCCTGTACCCTCTAACCTCTAGTTTCTAATTTCTAGTCTCTCTACCAAACCGCTAGACCCTTCGACTTCGCTCAGGGTGACACCGCAAAAACAAAAAAACTATACCCTAATAAAACCTCATACCTCTAGATGCGAAGCATCGACCTCAAAGTGAGCGTAGCGAACGACCTCACACCTCACAAGTACTTCTCCCCAAACTCTTCCATTGCCGCATTAATTTCTTCTTGCAGCTTCTGGATCCGCTTGTACACAACCTTGGGGCTTTCGTACTCCACCTTGACCATCTCCACTTCCTTGTACTTGTTGATGGACAGGTCGTAGTCATTGGCAACAATCTCATCCACAGGAACAAAAAAGGACTGATCCTTGCGAGTGCGGTCCGTTTCGGCATCCAGGTTCTTCCAACGGGCAATGATATCCGGGATGTCGTTCTCGGCACATTCCGTGCGCTTCTGATCCAAAGTGTAGCCGTCGGCCTTCATGTCGTAGAACCAAACCTTGTCAGTGCCGCCTGCATTGGTCTTGGTGAAAACGAGAATCGCAGTTGAAACACCGCTATACGGCTGGAACACGCCGCTGGGCATACTGATGACTGCCTGCAAACGCTGATTCTCGATAAGTTCCTTGCGTATGGCCTTGTGACCCGAACTGTTTCCGAACAGTACGCCATCGGGCACAATGGAGGCGCAGCGTCCGCCCAGGCGAAGCATTCGCACGAACAACGCCAAGAACAGCAACTCCGTTTTCTTGGTCTTGGTAATGGCGAGCAGGTTCTTGTTGATGGCCTCGTAGTCGAGCGACCCTGCAAACGGAGGGTTGGCAAGGCACAGGGAATACCGGTTCTCGTCGGTATTGTCGGTGCTAAGACTGTCGCGATACGCAATGTCCGGATTGTCGGCACCGTGCAGCATCAGGTTCATGGCGCCTATGCGGAGCATGGTCTGGTCCGTGTCAAAGCCATGGAACATTTCGTTGCGGTAATGGTCGGACTTATCCTTTTTCAGCAAATCCTTCTTATGGTGTTCCTGCACGAACTTCGCGGCTTCAACGATAAAGCCCGCAGAACCCATGGCCGGGTCGCATACCGTATCGTCCAGGTTCGGCTCCATCATGTCAACCATCATGCGGATGATGTGGCGGGGAGTACGGAACTGTCCGTTGTTGCCGCTGGCTGCCATCTTGCCCAAGACATACTCATACACGTCACCCATGGTGTCGCGGTTGTTCATGTCTAGGCCATCGATACCTTCGACAATCTTTACCAGGGTTCGGGCGCTCTGAATCAGGAAGGTGGCGCTGTCCATGAACCTGCTGTAGGCGGATTCCTTGCCGTCGTTCAGCGTCTTGATGAAAATGAACACGTCCTTGGACACCAGGCGGTACATGGCCTCGGCTTCCTTGTTCTTGAAATTGCTCCAGCGGAGGTCTGTGTACGGAACATCCCTGTCGGTTTCGGGGTTGTGCCAGTTGCCGGCCTTGAATACAGGATCCTTCACCTTGGCGCCCATGGCGTTAGCGGCGGCCTCCTTCTTCATCTGGGCATCATCCAGCATCTTCATAAAGAACAGGTAGGTCATCTGCTCCAGGATCGTAATGGAATTGGTAATGCCCCCAGTCCAAAAAGTATCCCAGATTGCGTCAATACGGTTCTTGATTTCGCCTGTTATCATGTGGAAAATCCTGTTCGTTGTTTATGCTAAATATAATCTAAATCGGGTCTGGCCAATTTTCCAATTCACTTCAAATCGACGCTTTTGGATTTGTAGGAAATGAGCCTACCCCATCCACCCAAATTTTCCATGTAAGGGCCTGCCATCTTACCGCAAACTCCGTAAACATCGCCCTTGCCTGATAGAAGACCACTCACGCCCACTATTACATAATACTGCCCTGCAGAAGTGTACGAAAAAGCATCCGTTAAAACACTATCCTTGAAAGCTTTTTCAGATCGTATACAATCACCACCATATTTGCAAAATTCAACAAAAGAATACAGCCCGTCCGGCAGGTTGATTCTTGCCGTAACCTGAACCTTGGAACTATCCAGTTTCTTGATTTCTGCCTTGGGCCTAACATCAATGGAATTCGGATTTTGATAAATCTTGGTTGTCTTTGCTTTCTTGGAGAAATTGCCCATATTTACGAGTTCACCATCCAGGTAATATTTCCCGTTCTTTGAATAAAAGCCGAGTTCACCTAAATTCTGGTACAGGACCGCATCTGTTTCAGCCTCGGTATAGGCGGTACCGCCTTCCATCATGGCGTCTTCAACCAAAACGCGGTTCAGCTTTACCAAGTTCATCTTGTAACGCTTTGCCGTTACCACCATGGCGTGGGCGTACCCCTGCAGTTCCCAGGGATAACGCTCGTTAAAGGATTCCAAAATTCCATTGAAAAAGAGTGACGCATCGTGTTTGGGAAGCTTGCTTTTCTTTACCGCCTGGACAACCTCATTGGACGCTTCTTCAATGGCATCGGTCAAGTCGTCGTCTAGTTCGTCTATCGCATATTTAATGTTGCGTGTATTTTCTTCGGTCTGCCTTTCTGCGGATCGATAGCCTGCCGTATTTCTACCAAACACGAACAGATTCATCAGGTCCCCTGCAAAGGATACAGAGACGCACAGGGACAGCGCTATCACGATTCTAGGAAACATTTTGTGCATTTGGACCTCTGTTAGGGTGCTTTTTAAATATATATCCTTCTATTTGACATATTATGACAATTGGGATTGTCCGGTATTGTGTTTTGTAATGAAGTCTATTTTCTATTCTGTTCTTTTACATAAAATGTAAAATAAATGAGTGTGTTTTACATATTGTGTAAAACTTTTCAAATCGTGAAACTTTAAACGCCGGTGAAAATCGGCGTTTTTCTTGTTTTTAGCTTGTTTTACCAAAAATGTAAAAATGGCACGTTTTTTGCTTTAATAGGGGCGAAAATAAGGATTACAATTTATGTCTCTCAAATTCTCTAAATGGACTGGTCTCGGCAACGACTTCGTGCTCGTTGAACCGGGTGAAGCTTTTGATATGACTTTGGGTGCCGACCTGGAAAAGCGCGTCATTGAACTTTGCGACCGCCGTTTCGGTATCGGTGCCGATGGCGTCGTTGTGGTGACTCCGCTTTCTAGTTCCGCCGAATACGTGGTGGCCGAAAAGGATGTCCGCAAGGATGTGGACTGGAGTAAGCCGGGTAACGGCGTTGACTTCGAAATGCGCATCTTTAATGCGGATGGTTCCGAAGCAGCCATGTGCGGCAACGCCACCCGCTGCGTGGCCAAGTTCATTCGTACCCGCGGCCTGGGCAACGGCGATTCCTTTGTGCTTCACACCAAGAGCGGCCTCATCAAGCCGACCATCATGGGCGATGCCAACAAGCTGGAAGACGCTCAGGTTTGCGTGAACATGGGCGCTCCCCGCGATTTCCTGGGTTCCATCAAGCTCACTGCAGATACTTTTGACTTTACCGGCGAAACCGTTTCCATGGGCAACCCCCACACGGTGATTTTTGTGGACGATATCGAAAAGATCCAGCTGGAAAAATGGGGTGCCATTCTCGAAGTGGACAAGCAGTTCCCGGACCGTTGCAATATTGAATTCGCTCAGGTGGTGGCTCCCGGCAAGATCCGTATGCGCGTGTGGGAACGCGGCTGCGGCGTGACTATGGCTTGTGGCACCGGAAGCTGCGCTACTCTCGTGGCAGCCCAGCGTACTGGCCGCGTAGGCCTCGAAGCGGACGTGGTTCTGGATGGCGGAACCCTCCATATTAAGCACGAAGAAGGCGGTCCGGTGTTGATGACCGGCCCTGCCAAGGAATGCTTCACGGGAAGCTATGAGCTGTGAGCCATGAGCCGCACTACGTGCTCTGAGCTAAAGAACCGCGCCGAAGGCGCCAAGTGTTAAACCTCAAAGTGAGCGAAGCGAACGAGCTCACTACTCAAAGGGCGAAGCCCGACCTCAATACTAATTATGAACGAATCTATCATTAATCCATTTTACGATCGCCTTCCTGGCAGCTACCTTTTCTCTACCATTGCCAAGAAAATCAAGGAATACCAGGGCACCCACGCCAATGCCGACATTATCCGTCTGGGTATCGGCGATGTGACTACTCCCATTATTCCTGCCGCCATCGACGCCATGCACAAGGCTGTTGAAGAAATGGCCTGCAAGGACACCTTCCGCGGTTACGGTCCGGAACAGGGTTACGACTTCTTGCGCGAAGCCATCATCCGTGGTGAATACACTCCCCGCGGTGTCGAAATGGATCCGGACGATGTGTTCGTCAGTGACGGTTCCAAGTGCGACGTGGCCAACATTCAGGAACTTTTTGCCGCCGACGTAAAGATCGCCATTCCCGACCCGGTTTATCCTGTCTACCTGGATTCCAACGTGATGGCTGGCCGTACCGGCTTTATGCAGGACGACGGTCACTTCTCTGAAGTTACCTACCTGGCTTCTACCGCCGAAAACAACTTCCAGCCGGACCTTCCCAAGAATCCGGTGCAGCTGATTTACCTGTGCAGCCCCAACAACCCGACCGGTACCGTGCTTAGCCGCGAAACTCTCCAGAAGTTCGTGGACTATGCCAACGAAACTGGCGCTCTCATTCTCTTTGATGGAGCTTACAACTGCTACATCCAGGATGAATCCCTGCCTCACTCCATTTACGAAATTCCGGGCGCCCGCACCTGCGCTATCGAGTTCCGCAGCTTCAGTAAGACTGCTGGCTTTACCGGCGTCCGTTGCGCTTACACCATCGTTCCTCACGAACTGGGCAAGCTCCGCGCCATGTGGAATCGCCGTCAGTGCACCAAGTTTAATGGCGTGAACTACGTGGTTCAGCGCGCTGCCGAAGCTATTTACACTCCCGTGGGCTGGGAACAGACCAAGGCTGTGATCAAGGGCTACATGGACACCGCTGCCATGATCCGCACCGAGCTCACCGCCGCCGGCTACACCGTATTTGGTGGCGAACACGCTCCCTACATCTGGTGGAA